>CAOKUK010000126.1 GCA_948472595.1 uncultured Eubacterium sp. | reverse complement strand
GAGGTTCCCGAAGGGGATAAGAGCAATCAGATTTTCCTGGATGGGTATATCTGCAAGGAGCCGATATACCGCAAGACGCCTCTTGGGAGGGAGATTGCGGACTTATTGATCGCTGTAAACCGCTCTTATGGGAAGTCAGACTACATACCATGCATATGCTGGGGAAGGAATGCCCGGTACGCCTCAGGCTTTGAAGTGGGCGGGCATGTGCAGGTGAATGGCAGGATACAGAGCAGAGAATATGTGAAGAAGCTGTCAGAGACAGAGGTGGAGCGCAGAGTAGCCTATGAAGTATCTGTCAGCAAGATTGAGTATTTGGATTAAGCAAACGCCGGGATGCGCCTGATGCGCTCTTGCCCCAAGAAAGATTTGCATTTTCTGGTGCTTTGTGGTATTTTAAAGAAGGGCTTGAGTGAAGGAAAGGAAAATAGCATGCGTGAGCAAAAAGTAACTGTTTATTGCGGTGAAGGAAAAGGCAAGACTGCGGCAGCGCTTGGCTATGCGATTCAGGCAGCAAGCCACGGCGAGAGCGTAATCATCATCCAATTCCTCAAAGGCAAGAAAAGCGAGGAAATGGAATTTTTAAGGAGGATGGAGCCTGAGATGAAGGTATTCAGCTTCACCAGGCTGGGCAAGAGCTATGCCGAGCTATCGGAGGAGGAACGGCAGGAAGAGGCCATGAATATCCGCAATGGCTTTAATTTCGCCAAGAAGGTCTTGGTGACCGGGGAATGCAGCCTGTTGGTCCTGGACGACTTCCTGAGTCTTTTGAACAATGGGCTGGTGACCCGGGAGGACTTGGAGACGCTGATGAAAGCCAGGTCAGAGGATACGGAGCTTATCTTTACAGGCAGGGGTATGAATGAGGCATTGGAGCCTTATGCGGGGAAGATTTACGAAATTTGCGAGGAATCGCAGATATTGTAGTTGACTTTGCAAAAGGAAGATGTTATATTAGCAGTATTGGAGAATATGATTTGATAGAGGTTGCGTGATTCATGAGTAGCTTATCGGATGTGGCAGGCACAGAGGACGGTAATTGAAAGGGAAAAACGCCGAAAGGGCCACATTTCCTGTGGATGGGCTCTTGGGCATATAATGAAGAATTATATGACTGTCATCTAAGTTAGATGGGGCGCTATCAGAGGTTTGCAGAGCAGAAGAAGAATTTGCGAATATGGAAATCTTAAGCCGGCTTATCTAGCCGGCTTTTTATCTGAATGATGATTTTTGCGATGGAAAAGGAGGAAACGATATGGCTATTTTTAAAGGAGCAGGCGTGGCGCTGGTTACGCCGATGAAGGAGAACCTGGAGGTGGATTTCGATAAGCTGGCGGAGATTATAGAAGACCAGATTGCGAACGAGACAGACAGCATCATCATTACAGGGACTACCGGGGAGGCGTCGACGCTGACGGAGGAGGAGCACTTAGAGGTGATTCGGGCGGCGGTGTCCATGGTGAAGAAGCGGATTCCGGTGATTGCGGGGACAGGGTCCAACTGCACCCAGACGGCGGTGAAGCTTTCCCGCCAAGCGCAGGGGGTGGGGGCGGACGGCCTTTTGGTGGTGACCCCCTATTATAATAAAGCCACGCAGAAGGGCCTGATTCGCCATTATACGGAGATTGCGAAGAACGTGGACATTCCAATTATCTTGTATAATGTGCCAAGCCGGACGGGATGCAAGATTGCGCCGGAGACGGCCGCAGCCTTGGCAAAAGACGTGGATTTGATTATAGGGATGAAGGATGCGGTAGGGGATATTTCCTATACGCTGAAATTGATGGAGCAGGTGGAAGGGGAGTTTGACCTGTATTCCGGAGAAGACGGCCAGGTGATTCCCCTTTTGGCCTGCGGCGGGATTGGCGTGATATCTGTGCTGTCTAATGTGGCGCCGAAGTTCACCCATGACATGGTAATGAAATACTTGAATGGGGAGCAGGAAGAGGCGCTTAGGATGCAGCTTAAGGCCATTCCTTTGGTGGAAGCGCTGTTCTGTGAGGTGAACCCGATTCCTGTCAAGGCGGCCATGGATTTGATGGGATGGAAGGTGGGGCCGCTGCGCGGGCCGTTGAGCGCCATGGAGCCGGAAAATGTGAAGCGGTTGGCGGCGGCCATGGAGGAATTTGGGATTGCATTGGGATAAAAGGGGATTTGTGTTATGTGCATTCATAAGTTAGGCCCATCGTCAGTCCATGCCATTGCCCCGCTCTTTGCGGGCTGGGAAGAGTCTCTGATCTGGTCCTGCCTGCAGGGCTGTATGGGGGAGGCCTGGGCGGATGACATAAGCCGCCCGAAATCAGCCCGGATTATCTTGGGGGATTTTTGTTATTTTGCAGGGGAAGTGCATTCAGGGCTTATCAGGGAGAAGCCTGCGGAAAGGGAATCTGATTTTATCATCATGGTTCCCTCCAGGCAGGGATGCGAGGAATGGATGGGGGAAATTGGGCGCATTTACGGAGAAGGCTGCAAGCGGACAGAACGGTATGCCATCAAAAAGGAGCCAGGCATTTTTGATAGGGAGCGCCTTAAGGGCATTGCGGAAAGTCTCCCAGAAGGATATGAGGCTAGGCTGATAGATGAAGAAATTTTCCAAAAGACCAGGGAGGAGCCCTGGGCAGCGGATTTCACGGCGCAGTTTGCAGGCTATGGAGATTACCGCAGGAGGGGGCTTGGCGTGGCCATACAAAAGGATGGCCGGCTTGTGTCCGGCGCCTCCTCTTATTCTGTCTACCAGGGCGGGATTGAGATTGAGATTGCCACCAGAGAGGACTGCCGCAGGAGGGGGCTGGCTTCTGCCTGCGGGGCGAGGCTGATTTTAGAGTGCCTGGATCGGGGGCTGTACCCTAGCTGGGATGCCCAGAATCTATGGTCGGTAGCCCTTGCGGAGAAGCTGGGCTATCATTTTGAGAGGGCATACCCGGTTTGCGAGGTCTATGACTTTGGGCATCCGAAAAGTTAGCGCAGCAGCGCCAAGGAGGCTGAAGCACTGTTATAGTGCGGCAGCCCCCTGTTTTAGATTGGCGTATTGGCTTCCTGTTGGCTCATTGCGCTAAAGGGATTTCCAGTATTTACAGGAATATATATTTTAGCACAAATAAAACGGTCAGCACATACATCAAGATGCTGATGTTCTTCTCTTTTGCCTTTCCTGTCAGCAAGTTGATGACAGTCCAGGAAATTACCCCAATGGCAATCCCTTCGGAAATGCTGTAAGCCAGCGGCATGGCAATGATGCAGAGGAAGGCCGGGATTGCGTCCGTCATGTTCTCAAAGTCTATTTTAGCCACAGAACCCATCATATAGAACCCAACGATAATCAAGGCAGGGGCGATGGCGAAGGAGGGGATGCTAAGGAACAGGGGCGAGAAAATGGCGGAGAGCAAGAACAGCACGGCCGTGGTCAGCGCTGTCAGCCCGGTGCGCCCGCCAGCGGTCACGCCGGAAGCGCTTTCCACAAAAGTGGTGGTGGTGGACGTCCCGAATACAGCCCCTACGCAGGTGGCGATTGCATCGGACAGCAGGGCCGGCTTGATGCGGGGCAGCTTCCCATCCTTGTCCAGCATGTCCGCCTTGGAGGAGACCCCAATCAGGGTGCCAAGGGTATCGAACAGGTCTACGAACAGGAAGGAGAACATGATGATGAGGAAGTCCCCGATTTTGATTGTGCCAAAGTCCAAAGTGAACACAGCCCCAAAGGTTTCCTTGAAGGAAGAGAAATCCAGGCTGACAAAGCCGGAGGGAATGACGGAATACATCCCAGCCTCGATGTTGGGGACATAGATTCCAGCCAGCTCGCAGAGTATCCCCAAAATCCATGTGGAGAAAATCCCGATTAAGATGCCGCCTTTTACCTTTTTGGCCAAAAGGACTGCCGTAATCAGCACGCCTACCAATGCAAGGATAGCGCCGACGCCTACGGATTGGAAGGTGTCCCCCTTAAAGCTCTGGTAAGTGACCAGGGTGGAATCGCTGCCAACGATTAATTTGGCGTCCTGAAGCCCGATAAAGGCGATGAACAGGCCAATCCCCACGCTGACGGCAGCCTTTAATGTCAGCGGAATGGCATTGAAGATGGCTTCCCGCACATTCGTAAGCGACAGGATGATAAAGATAACTCCTTCCACAAATACGGCGAATAAAGCGAGCTGCCAGGAATAGCCCATGCCAATGACAACGGTATAGGCGAAGTAAGCATTCAGCCCCATGCCGGGAGCTAAGGCAAAGGGGTAATTGGCCAGCACCGCCATGAGGAGCGTCCCTACAAAGGAAGCCAGCGCCGTCGCAATCAGCACGGCATTTGCGTTCATCCCAGCAGCGGACAAAATGCTGGGGTTTACGGCGAGGATATAGGCCATGGTCATAAAGGTAGTGAAGCCTGCGATGATTTCCGTCCTTACCGTTGTGCGGTTCTCTTGTAGCTTAAAAAATTTCTCCATAAATCCACTCTCCTTTTCTGGATTTGAAACAAGGAGCTGCCGGAAAACAGGCAAGTTATCCTGCAGCAGCCCCCGGGGCCTTTGTGTGACAAAATTTAACAAATATATTATACCATAAATATTGCCCGAAGAATAACGATATAAATAAAATTCTAAAGAATTATTGAAGAGACTTCTTGCATTATTCCTGTATTTTTGGTAAATTTAATATGAGAGGATAAAGAAGGCTTCCAAGCTTCCAGATAAGGCGAATATATGGAATGCCCTTTTAAGGAAGGATAACCATCCTGGCATTGGCGCATTGCTTATTTTTTATGCTGCGCCCAGCGCGGCAAATGAGGCTTGCGCATGCTATCTGTGATATTTGTGGCACATGGCAAATATAGGGGACTATTGCGGATGCGGGAAAAGCCGCTAAAGTATATAGGAATAGAAAGTAAAAGTGTTCATTTTTCCTTCTGGAAAAATAGTTCTTTCGTGGGAAATTACTAGTTTTTCAAAAACCCCTTGAAAAAGACTGATACTTAGGGTATATTTGTTAATGGTAGGCACGCAGGAAAGGCTTGTATGATAGTATTACATGGGAAAGAGAGATAAAATGAGCGAGAAGAAAATTATTGTATCTAATGTAGCTAAAGAGTACAGCAATCCAATTGCAGAGTTGGTGCAGGTAGCATGTCAGTTTGACAGCGAAATCAGGCTGGAGAGCAATGAGGCGCGGATTAATGCAAAGAGCATTATGGGAATCATGGCATTTAATCCGTCAAAGGGTATGACCGTGAATATAGTGGCTGATGGAAGTGATGAAGAGGAAGCTTTGTTAGCAATGGAGAGATTTTTGGTCTGTCAGTAAAATAGGGAGGAAGAAGAAATGCCAAGAGCAAAAGCGAAATCAGAATCGGAAAAGAAAGCATCAACGAAGTCAGTAGCAGCCAGCAACGAGGAAGCTGTTGCAAGCGTGGAAGTGGAAGAGCCTGTTACTGAGAAGAAGGAAGAAGGGGCCAAAGCGCCTGCAGAAAAGCCAAAGGCAAAGAGGGCGCCCAGGAAGAAGAAGGCGGAAGAGAAGCCTGCGGAGAAGGCAGAGGAGAAGCCAGCGGAAGAGCCCAAAGCAGAGGAGAAGCCTGTGGAAGAGCCAAAGGCAGAAGAGCCGAAGAAAGAGGATGTTTCAGAAGGCGCACCTGCAGAGAAGGCAGAGGAGAAACCCAAGAAAGCAACTACCAAGAAAGCAGACGCCTCTAAGAAGCCGGCCAAGAAGGCTGACGCCAAGAAAGAGGCAGAGAAAGTGGAAGAGATTTATGTCCAGTTCCAGGGGCAGGAAATCACGACCAACGACATTTTAGATAAAGTAAAGCAGGCATATAAAGAGGATGGCCATAGGATAGCCCTTATCAGGTCCATCAAGATTTATATTAAGCCAGAAGACAGCATGGCATATTATGTAATCAATGAGAAATATAAAGGCGAGCTGCCTTTATAAGCGGAGCCATATTGTCTGCTTGGGCTGCATAGGAATCCGTTTCTTTGCAGTTACATAGCCATAAGACGAATAAAAATCCACTTGCCGTGAAAGCGGCAAGTGGATTTCTTGATTTTTGGAAAGGAGGCGGGGCAAGTGTATAAGCTGCTGATTGTGGAGGATGATGAAGTGATTGCAAGGACGATAAAGAAACATATGGAGGGATGGGGGTATGCGGCGGCCTGCGTAGAGAATTTTAAAGAGGTGATGCAGTCCTTCGTTGTGGAAAGCCCGCAGCTTGTGCTGATGGATATCTCTCTGCCCTTTTATAATGGGTACCATTGGTGCGACGAAATCCGCAAGGTTTCTAAAGTCCCTGTGATTTTTATATCCTCAGCTTCGGACAACATGAATATTGTCATGGCTGTCAATATGGGAGGGGATGACTTTATTGCCAAGCCTTTCGACCTAAATGTGCTCCAGGCCAAGGTGCAGGCCATGCTGCGCAGAGCCTATGATTTTGTGGGGGAGGGGAGCCTGTTAGAGCATAAAGGGATGATTTTTGACAGCAGCAAGGGGATTGTGAGCTTTGAGGGGGTTCAGGTGGAGCTGACGAAAAATGAGATGGGCATCTTAAAGCTCCTTTTGGAGCAGAAAGGGAAAATCGCGACCCGGGACAAGCTGATGGAGCGGCTGTGGGAATCGGACAGCTTCATAGACGACAATACCTTGACCGTAAATGTGGCGCGGCTTCGCAAGAAGCTGGAAAGGGCAGGGATAGAGGATATGATAAAGACGAAAAAGGGGATTGGCTATATTTTAGACTAGAAGAATGGATGCAGGGAATTTGGAGAATGCCGGGAAGAAAAGGGAGGGGTTTCCTATGTATTGGATAAGGCAATATGCGAAGAGCCACCGCTTGGGCATTGGGCTGTATGCGGTGTTTGGGGTTATTTTCACTGTGGTGCTCTGGCTGTACCGGATGCCTGTAGAGCCCGTGGCCTATGGGCTTGGGCTGTGCTTTGGCGTGGCGGTGTTGGCCATGGCGGTGGATTTTAGGCAATACCGCAGGAGGGCGGCGGAGCTGATGCGCCAGGAAGAGGCTGTGAAAAATGGGGCAGAGAGGCTGCCAGAACCTTTGGACGGGCTGGAAGGGCTTTACCAGAGGCTCTTGGAAAATGCCAGGGAAGCCCGCATCAGCCAGGTAGCGGAGCTGATGCGGGATAAGGCGGACGTGACGGATTATTTTACTTTGTGGGCGCATCAGATTAAAACCCCCATCGCCGCCATGCGCTTGCTGCTCCAGCAGGAGCTGCCAGAGCCGGAGCAGTATTATAGGCAGAGGCGCGAGGTGGAGGCGGAGCTGTTCAAGATTGAGCAGTATGTGGAAATGGTGCTGCAATACCTCCGGCTAAACAGCAGCATCAATGACTTCGTGCTCAAGGAATACAGCCTGGACGGCATGGTTCGCCAGGCTGTCCGCAAATATGCCCCCATGTTTATCCGCAAAGGGCTGGCGCTGCAGTATGAGCCTTTCGGGGGCAAGGCCGTGACAGACGAGAAATGGATGGTGTTTGTGCTGGAGCAGATTCTGAGCAATGC
>CAOKUK010000125.1 GCA_948472595.1 uncultured Eubacterium sp. | reverse complement strand
GACTTAAAATCCTGTGGTGGCGACATCGTACCGGTTCGATTCCGGTCTGCGGCACTTGTAAAAAGGCTTATTTATCAGTTTGATAAGCCTTTTTTTTGTATATGAAATTTGTATTCCATGTGGCAGTCGAACAGAAGAACATAGGAACGATTTTGAGGCAGAAGGCTCATAGCAGCGAAATTATACAAGGAGGGACAGATTATGCAAGAAATACGCGGGAAATATGATATTGACAGAGATGAGAACAGGATATTCTTAAAAGGGATACGGGAGAATCTTCTTGAATTTGGACGGCGTTTTCCTTCCCCGGCGGGAAGCTCCTATTATCTGGGAGACGATGGGACGCCGTGGACAGACCGCAAGAGGGAGACATGGATTACCTGCCGTATGGCGCATGTATACAGTATCGGGGCATTGCTGGGATATGAGGGGAGCAAAGAACTGGTGGATGCGGCGATTAAGGGGATTAGAGGCGAACTCCATGACCGGATAAACGGAGGATGGTACCCAGGCGTAACGGCAGAGGGAGAAACGCTTCCCGATAAGCAGTGCTACGGACATGCCTTTGTGATCCTGGCGGCTTCTTCCGCTCTTCTGGCGGAAAGCGATGGGGCGAAGGAGCTTCTGGAAGAGGCATTAGAAATTTTCGATCTTCGGTTCTGGGATGAGAAGGAGGGGCTTGCTGTTGATACATGGAATACAGATTTTTCTGTTTTGGATAATTACCGGGGATTGAATGCCAACATGCACACAGTAGAGGCATTTCTGGCTGTGGCAGATGCGACAGGAAGGGAGATGTACCGGAGCAGGGCAGGGAGGATTATTGACCATGTGATTGCCTGGGCAGCAGGCAATGAATGGCGCATCCCGGAACATTTTACAAAGGAATGGGAGCCGGAGCTTGAATACAATAAGGAGTGTCCGGCTGATCCTTTCAAGCCTTACGGAGCTACGCCCGGGCATGGGATTGAGTGGGGGCGGCTCATCACCCAATGGGCATTGTCGGTGCATAAGGAGGATGAACAGGCAAGGAAGCCTTATTTGGAAGCGGCGGAACAGCTTTACCAGAGAGCGGTTAAGGATGCATGGAATGTGGATGGCGCGCCGGGAATCGTATATACAACGGACTGGAAAGGCGTGCCCGTGATTCATGACAGGATGCATTGGACTCTCGCAGAAGCCATTAATACATCGGCAGTCCTGTACCATGTTACGGGGAAGGAGAGATATGCGTCCGATTATGCGGGGTTTATGGAATATCTGGATACGCAGGTGCTGGATAATGTGAATGGTTCCTGGTTCCATCAGATGAATGAGAAAGGAGAAGTGACCGGCAGCGTATGGCCGGGGAAATCCGATCTCTACCATGCGTTCCAGGCAACGCTGATACCTTACGGCAGGGTGGATGTGTCGGTCGCATCGGCAGTATGCCGCGCTGCTTGCGGGGGCACTATGTGAAGGATGGCTTCCCTGTGCGGAAATTACTTTCCGCACAGAAGCAGCAGAAAAGTCAATCCAGCAGGGATGTTCCAGTCCAAGTAATATAAAAAGGGCAATTACATATGGCAGAATCCTTGCATGCGGAAGAAGCTGGATGGCGAAAAAATCTCTGATTAAATAATATTGAAAAGACAGTGGGTAATCCATTGTCTTTTTCTTGCTGTTAGGCTCTTGCCTGTATTTCGTTTCAAATAATAGAGAAGGTATCTGCCAGCAGAAGCCAGTTTGCCCGGAAGAGCCGCATAATCTGCCAGTAGCCCATGCCTCGGAGGCCATATTCCTTTACCAGCCCAAATTTGGCGGACAGGCTCCGCACATCCTCGAACCACACCTCATGGATGGAGCCTTCCCAACTGTAATTGAAGTAAGGGGACTGGGCGGTTTCGTCAAATTGGATGGCGGCGTCGTGGGAAATGGCGATTTGGACGGCTTCTACATTCCCTATGGTCGTGGCTTTTGACGTCCCCTGCACGAAAGGGAGGGTCCAGTCGTAGCCGTAATTGGGGACGCCCAAATGGATTTTGGGGGCAGGGATTTTGGTCAGGGCGTACTCTACCACCTGGCGAACTTTGTTGAGGGGGGCGACCGCCATGGGCGGGCCGTAGGTGTAGCCCCATTCATACGTCATGAGCAGTACATAATTGGCGGCCTCTCCCAAGAGGGCATAATCTTTCCCTTCGTATAACAGGCCAGTCTGTGCATCGGAGGTTTTCGGCGCCAGGGCTACGGATACGGGATAGCCCAGATCGTTTACAGCTATGCGCACTTCGCGGACGAAATCAGCAAAGGGGATCCTGTCTTCCGGCAGGATATATTCAAAATCGATATCTACTCCTTCAAAGCCGCGTTCTGTAATCTGATAGGAAAGGTTTGCAATCAATTGCTGTTTGGCATCCTCATTATGGATAAGCTGGCTGATAAGCTGGTTGTTGAAACAGCCGGCAGCATCCAGGGGCGTTAAAGTTAGGATAGGAGCCACGCCATAGGATTTTGCCTGGGCGACCAGGAAGGAATCGTCCAGGCTGGGAGGCAGCAGGGCGCCCTCTGGAGTGAACCCATAGGAGAACACAAAAAGGCCGGATAGGTAAGGGAGCGTCTCTTCTAAAACCTCCCGGTCAATGAAAGGGTAGGCATAGCCCCCCACAAAAGCCGCTGGAAGCGAGCCTTCCCCTGGAGACTCTGTGTCCAGAAGCAGCGCTTGGCCTATGGCCAGAGGATAAGGGTAGGCAAGCTGGTTGCCATAGATAATAGACTGAGGGGAGACGCCATATTGGGCGGCAATGCTGTCCACGGTATCGTTGGGGCGTACGGTGTAGATTGTCATGCAGTAAATTCCTTTTTCCATTAGGATATGCCAAAAGGGCAAACCCATGCCATGCTGTAACGAAAAATTAATAAATTTTTAACCACATTTATTCCTAAATTTTGCCACGTTGTGATATACTGTAACGGAGTTTAATGTTAGCATGTTGCATAGACAGAGAGGATAAGCATTATGTCAGAAATATGGAAGGCCGTAATCTACGGCATAGTGGAGGGAATTACAGAGTGGCTTCCCGTCAGCAGCACGGGCCATATGATTTTGCTGGAGGAAATCATGCCCATGAAGGTAACCCAGGATTTTTGGAATATGTTCCTGGTGGTGGTGCAATTGGGCGCCATCCTGGCCGTAGTCCTGATGTTCTGGGACCGCATTTTCCCTTTCCGCTTCAGAGAGAAGGAAAAGATAGACTGGGGCATTATGAGCCTATGGGGGAAAATCCTGGCAGCCTGCGTCCCCGCAGGCATTGTGGGCGTCCTATTTGACGACTGGCTGGAGGAGCACCTCTATAATTTCTGGGTGGTGGCCGTCATGCTGATTGCCGTGGGAATCCTGTTCATTTACGTGGAAAACCGCAACGAGGGCGTGCGTCCCGTCATCCGTCACACCGATGAGCTGACCTATAAAGTGGTGCTGCTGATTGGCCTGTTCCAATTGGCCGCCGCTGTGTTCCCCGGCACCTCCCGTTCTGGCGCGACCATTATCGGCGCCTTGATGATTGGCGTGTCCCGCACCGTTGCGGCGGAATTTACCTTTTATTTGGCAATCCCCGTCATGTTCGGCGCAAGCTTCTTAAAGCTCCTGAAATTCGGCCTTTCCTTCACAGGCGAGGAGCTTGGCATTCTCATGACGGGCATGGGCGTATCCTTTGTGGTGTCCGTGGTGGTCATCCGCCTCCTGATGGGCTATATCCGAAAACACGATTTTAAGCCCTTTGGCTGGTATCGGATAGTTCTGGGCGGGGCAGTGCTGGTCTACTTTGGCATGTAGCCAAAACAGAAAGGGGCTAGTCGTATTTTGGCAAATTTGCTAAGGAAAAAGGAGAAGTGTCATGTTTGTTATCGCAGGGTTGGGAAATCCTACCAGGCAGTATGCAAAAACCCGCCATAACGTTGGCTTTGAGGTGGTTGACCTGCTGTCTGAGAAATACCATATAAAATTAAAGGAAAAGAAGCACAGGGCGCTATGCGGAACGGGAATCATAGAGGGGCAGAAAGTCCTGTTGGCCAAGCCCCAGACATTTATGAATTTGAGCGGTGAGAGCATTGCAGCCATCCTGTCTTTTTACAAATTAAGCCCGGAATCTGACTTGCTTGTCATCTATGACGATGTAAGCCTGGCTCCCGGGAAGCTTAGAATCCGCAAAAAGGGAAGCGCCGGGGGGCATAACGGCATAAAGAGCATCATTAATCACTTGGGCACGCAGGAGTTCCAAAGGATTAAGGTGGGGGTTGGGGAAAAGCCCCCAGGGTGGGATTTGGCGGATTATGTGCTGGGGCGCTTTCCCAAACAGGAGCGGAAGCTGGTAAAGGAAGCTTATGAAAGAGCCTGTGAGGCTGCAGCCTTGATGGTGCAGGGGGAGGCGGATCGGGCGATGAATTTGTATAATTGAAGGGGCGCCTTCTGTTAAGAGTGCAGGAGGCAGTTGCGGGATGCCTTTTATGGAGAGTAAGGTGCGGTTGTCGGACACCTTCCGGAGAGTAAGGTGCGGTTGCCGGATACCTCCCGGAGAGTAAGGTGCGGTTGCCGGACACCTCCCGGAGAGGGCAATGGGCCTTGGCAGACGGTGCAACGCTCCGGCAAACTAACCGCTAAGTCCGGCTAAGACGCTCAGGAAAGCCTTCGCGCCTAAGCCTTCCTAAGCGGTTAGTTTGCCAGAGCGTTGCCTCAGTCCGACCAGAGCCTGCGCCCACTCCCGCCAGCGTCCTCTTTGCCACCCCCCCAAAGCCCCGTCAGCGTCCCCTTTGCCGCCATCCCCCCGAAACAATCTCAATAAGAATTTTCATGGAGGCTCCCTTATGAATAGCTTTACTGAGCCCCTCCTGGGCTTAAAAGAATACACAGAACTCAAACATCAGCGAAAAACCCACAAAAATGAAGTCCTGCAGGTTTCCGGATGCATAGACACCCAGAAGCCTCATTTTATCTACAGCCTTTTAGAGCCGTCCGAAAGCGCCATCCTGGTGACAGCCCAGGAGCAGGCTGCGAAAGACCTTTTTGAAAGCTACCGCTTTTTCGACCGCCAAGCCGTTTACTACCCCGCCCGCGACGTGCTCTTCTACCAGTCTGATATCCGCGGGAACCTTCTGACGGCTCAGCGCCTTACCGCCATAAAAGCTATCCTGGAGTGTCCCAGCGTCACTTTAATCACCACCTTTGACGCCTTGATGGACCGCATAGCCCCCATGAGCCACATCCAAAGAGGGATTCTGAGCTACCGTTTGGGCGATGCATTAGATATGGACGCTGTAAAGTCTCGTTTAATCCAAATGGGCTACGAGCGCAGCTATCAGGTGGAAAGCGCTGGCCAGTTTGCCGTGCGCGGCGGCATCCTGGACATTTTTCCGTTGACGGAGGAAAACCCCTACCGTATTGAGCTGTGGGGCGATGAGATTGACTCCATGCGTAGTTTTGACCCAGAGAGCCAGCGTTCCATTGAGAACCTGGAGCAGGTGCGCATTTACCCGGCCTGCGAGCTGGCCTTGTTTCCGGAAATGACAGAAAAAGGCCTGCAGCAGATTCAAAAAGATGGCCAGAACCTATATGAGGCCTTCCGTAAAGAGATGAAGACCGAGGAAGCGCACCGTATCAAGTCCATGGTGGATTCCGTCTCAGAGGAAATAAAGGAGCTGGGGCACAGTGGCAGCGCCGACAGCTTGCTTACTTATTTTCTGGAAGGGACGGCCACCCTGTTTGATTATTTTCCCAAGGGCTTTTCCCTCTTTTTGGATGAGCCGGCCAGGCTGGCGGAAAAGGGCAGGGTGGTGGAGCAGGAGTTTTTGGAGAGCATGGCGCACCGTTTGGAAAAGGGCTATATCCTGCCTGGCCAGATGGATGCGCTCTATCCTTGGAAAGAGATTTTTGCCAGGGCGTCCCGGCAGAGGTGCGTGGCGCTCACCACCCTGGACATGCGCATGGAGCAGCTGGAGGCCAAGCGGCGCTATGCCATATCCGCCAGGCCGGTCAATTCCTACAACCGCAGCTTCGAGCTGCTGCTCAAGGATTTGAAGCGGTATAAGAAGAGCAAATGTCGGACCATCCTCCTGTCTGGCTCCCGCACCCGGGCGAAGAACCTTGCCGCAGACCTGCAGCAGGAGGGGCTGAGCTGCTTTTACAGTGAGGACTACAGCCACCAGGTGCAGCCAGGGGAGGTGATGGTAGTCTACGGCAAGCTGCGCAAGGGCTTTGAATATCCCGAAATCCAGTTTTCCGTCATTACGGAGACAGACATTTTCGGTGGGGAGCCGAAGCGGAAGAAGAAGCGTAAAATTTACGAAGGGGAGAAAATCCAGAGCTTTACGGATTTGAACATTGGCGATTATGTGATCCATGAGCGGTATGGCGTTGGCATTTACCGTGGGATTGAGAAGGTGGAGATTCAAAAGACTGCCAAGGACTATGTGAAAATTGAGTATGATAAGGGCAGCACCCTTTATGTGCTGGCCACCCAGCTGGAGGCGCTCCAGAAGTATGCAGGGGCGGACGCCAAATGCCCCAAGATTAACCGTTTAGATGGCCAGGAGTGGTCCAGAACAAAGAACCGGGTCAAAGGCGCCGTCAAGGAAATCGCCAAAGATTTGGTGGAACTCTATGCTGCCCGCCAGCAGACGGAGGGGTACTGTTATGGGGAGGATACCGTGTGGCAGCGGGAGTTTGAGGAGCTGTTTCCCTTTGAGGAGACGGAAGACCAAGCGCAGGCCATTGCGGATACCAAGCAGGACATGGAGAGCCAAAAGATTATGGACCGCTTGATTTGCGGGGACGTGGGCTATGGCAAGACGGAAATTGCCATCCGGGCAGCCTTTAAGGCCGTGCAGGAAAGCAAGCAGGTGGCCTACCTGGTGCCCACCACTATCTTAGCCCAGCAGCATTACAATACCTTCCAGCAGCGCATGAAAGATTTCCCTGTGCGGATTGACTTGATGTGCCGCTTCTGCACGCCGGCGCAGATCAAAAAGACCGTAAGCGACCTAAAGCGGGGGCTGGTGGACATTGTGATTGGCACACATCGAATCCTTTCCAAGGACGTGGAATTTAAGGATTTGGGGCTTTTGGTCATTGACGAGGAGCAGCGGTTTGGGGTGACGCATAAGGAAAAAATCAAGCAGATGAAAAAAAATGTGGACGTGCTGACTTTGACGGCCACCCCCATACCCAGAACCCTCCATATGAGCCTGATTGGCATCCGGGACATGAGCGTGTTGGAGGAGCCGCCCATGGATCGCCTGCCCATCCAGACTTACGTGATGGAATACAATGACGAGATTGTCCGGGAGGCCATCCACCGGGAACTGTGCCGGGGCGGGCAGGTCTATTATGTCTTCAACCGGGTGAACCAGATTGCAGAGGTGGCCTCCCAGGTGGCGAAGCTGGCGCCAGAGGCCAATGTGGCTTTTGCGCATGGGCAGATGCGGGAGCGGGAGCTGGAGAATATCATGTACCAGTTCATCAATGGGGAAATTGACGTGCTGGTGTCCACCACGATTATAGAGACGGGGCTGGACATTTCCAATGTGAACA
>CAOKUK010000124.1 GCA_948472595.1 uncultured Eubacterium sp. | reverse complement strand
GCTTTCCCTGGCAAAGTTGTGGATTTGGATTTCCTCGCTGCATATGGTTTCCAAAAGGGAGCCCTGAAAGGACACAAACAGCACATTTCGGAATTCTTCCTGGTATTCATAGGCAAAGCGCTTCGCAGTCTCTGTCTTGCCAATGCCGCCAATCCCGGATAGGAACAAGACCTGGCGCCTGGAAAGCTGCCTGGAAACCTCCGCCAATTCCCTTTCCCTGCCTATGAAATCCTCAAAGTGGTAGGAAAAATTAGGGCACAGGTATATCTGCCCCACGTCCGACAGGCCCGCCAGCTCCTGCAAGGCTTCCAATAAATCCCCAATATCCTGGTATCGCCTCCCTGCCGCAGAGGCAATCGACTTATGGAAAAATGCCTCCAACTTCGAGAAAAATGCAGGCGGGTACTTGCTGTCCCGGTAATGCATGGACGCAAAATCATAGGATGCCCCAACCGCTCCATCCCATGCACTTGGCGTCCTGCCAAACAATTTATAGAATACAATTGCGCCGATGGAATAAATATCCGCTGCCGGGCCGATTTCCCCTATCTCCTGCCGGCACAGTTCCGGAGCCGCAAAGCCGTCTGAGCGGGAAAAATAATCCTTCCTTGCCAAAGGCCCGCAGAATCCTATCCTTTCTCTGCCCGCAAAAGGCCCGCATGGCTCCATCCCTTCCTTGCCTGCAAGAGAATCCCACGGCGCCAGGGAATCAAAATCAAACAGTATAAGGTGCTCCATGGTCTCTGGAATGACTAAGATATTTTCTGGTTTAATATCCAGGTGGAGAATCCTGCGGCTATGGTATTTCTGGATAATCTTTGCCAGCGCCGCCATCCGAATGAATACCGATTGGGCGTTGTCGTCCGTTTTCTTCCGATAATCCACGCCTTCCATGCAGCCCATCACCACATAAGAGGTATTGCCGCTATAGGAAATGTCCATGGCGTCTACCGTAGAGTTGGCTATGCCCATGGTACGTTTCAAAGCCACGTGGTTCCGATAGGCTTCCTGGAATTTCCCTTGGGAAGCCTGGAACAGCGGCCGCACATCCGAAACGGCCTGCAGCGCCCCCAGCCTGTCCCGGGCAACCCCCAGGCCGTAAGGGTAGAATTCCTTTATGCGCACATTATGGGGCAGGCCGGCAGAATCCAGGTATGACGCGCCATAACAGATGCAGCTTGCGCCCCTGCCGATTTCTTCCTGGATAGCATATTCTGTTTTTCCTAGCAGGAGCCTTACCCCAGCCTCCAAAGCCTTCCTATCGTCTGCCATTTCCCTATCCCTTTTCCTTTGTTTTTTATGGAATCCATTGCGCATCCCCCAAAGCCGTGGTAAACTAATCATACTTAAACTCGTACATAAAAATGATTTATTGCTCCGGCGGTAAAATTCATCGATATTTAACCGCTAGGGCAATACCCATGGAGGGACACAGATGGACATTACCGCAAACCCCTATGACAACGCCAGCTTCTGGAAAATCCCCACAACCGCATACGATTCCACAGAAGCGCTGGCCTTTTTTCATGACCCTGATAACTTCCCCTCTTTTTCCCAGGGGCTCACCCGCCTGTTGGAATCCCATGGCTACCAGGGTCCTTTGGAAGATGCGGGACAAAAAGCGGATTTCCTCTATGGGAAACTGTCCGGTATCGGTGTTTCTGTCTCTAAAAGCACCGTTAGCGACTGGTTTACCGGCAAGCACCGCCCTGCCCTTGTATCCAACAGCCGCCTGCTTATGCGCCAAATCTGCTTCGCCCTATCCCTGACTTTAGAGGAAGCGGCACAGTTTTTCCGCCAGGTTTACTATGACCGTTTCTTCCAATGCCATACCATAGAAGAAGCCGTCTCTTACTACTGCCTGTCTAACCGCCTTCCCTACAGCCATGCCCAGGAATTGCTGGCCAAAATCGAGGCCTTCCCGGATAAGGAGCAAGCTTCCGCTCCCGTCTTCACCCGGGATATCCAAAAACGCCTGGACGGCTGCCGCACAGACAGCATGCTCCTCTCTTTCTTCCAGGCGGAAAAGCATGTCTTCGCTTCCTGGAACACAAGCGCCCAATATGCCATCCGCCAGCTTTTATCCCGCATCCAGGGAAATGAGAAGGACAAACGCTTCCGAAAAGCTCTGTCCAAGGACGCTGCATGCTCCTTAAAATCCCTCCGGCAATGCAGCCTAATCTTCCAGGAACTCTTCTATGACAAGGGGGCCGGCTTATGCGGCGATATCAAGGGCAAGAATGTGGCCTCCTTGGATTTTATGCTGGACTGCATCCTCCATACGCCCAACGGCATAGCCAAAGATGCGGCCATACCCCAAATACTCCGCACGAACTTTCCTGCGAAAAAGACATTTTCGAAGATCCTGAATGAAATTGAGAACTCCACCTCCTACGATTCAATCCGAAAATGCCTGATACTGCTGAAATTCTATGATTTCTGGTGCAGGTGCAAGTTGGCGCAGGATAAAACGCCCTACCATTTCGACACATATGCCGACGAGATGAACCATCTGCTTGGGGAATGCGGCTACGGCTCCCTGTACCAAGGCAACCCCTATGATTGCCTCTTCCTATGGGCCGCCACCACGGAAGACCCTCTGGGCTATCTGCGGGACGCAGTGGGGCGCTTCTGAGGCAATCCTTCCCGCCCCCAAATAATATGCACTCCCCGAATAGTATAACATAAAAATGTACGATTTCATTTGCCTTTTTCCCCGTTTTATTATAAAATTTAAGATATGTACCGTCCGGTTACATATATTATAGGATGAATCAAAGGAGAAGTAAAATGAAAAATTGTATCGTAGCACAATCCGGCGGCCCGACTGCCGCCATCAACGCAAGCCTTGCAGGCGTTATTTACGGCGCAATCAACTGCCCGGACTTTGACCGCATCTACGGCTCCCTGAATGGGATTACCGGCATTTTAGATGAACGCACCTTAGACCTGACAGATACTTTCCAAGACGCAAAGGCCTTGGATACGCTGAAGGTAAGCCCTGCCATGTACCTGGGTTCCTGCCGCTACAAGCTTCCGAAGCTTGCAGAGGACAAAGCACCCTACGAACGCATTTTCCAGGTATTTGAGAAAATGGAAATCCAGGCATTCTTCTATATCGGCGGGAACGACTCCATGGACACCGTGGACAAGCTCTCCGCTTATGCGGCCTCCATCAACAGCCCTGTCCGAGTGATTGGCGTGCCAAAGACCATTGACAACGACCTGGTGGTCACAGACCACACGCCAGGCTTTGGATCCGCTGCAAAATATGTGGCCACCTCCCTGCGGGAGATTTTCCATGACACCGTTATCTATACCCCCAAGAGCGTGACGATTGTGGAAATCATGGGGCGCGACGCCGGATGGCTGACAGCCGCTTCCGCCCTTGCAAGGAACAGCTACTGCGCTGCGCCGCACCTAATCTACCTGCCAGAGGCAGCTTTCGACACAGAAGAATTCTTAGCAGACGTGAGTAAGCTTTTAGAGAGCTGCAGCAATGTGATTGTGGCCGTTTCGGAAGGCATCCGCGACAAGGACGGCAACTATGTCAGCGCCTCCACCGGGAAAGTGGACAACTTCGGCCACAGCCAGTTAAGCGGCGCCGGGAAGACCTTGGAATACTTGGTGCAGGACCGCTTAGATGTAAAGGTGCGCTCCATCGAGCTGAACATCCTGCAGCGCTGCGGCGCGCACATCGCATCCAAGACGGATTTGGACGAGTCCTTCCAGGAAGGGAAGCACGGCGTGGAATTGGCTGCGGAAGGCAAGACCGGGCTTATGGTCACCATCCAGCGCATCGGCAGCAATCCTTATGAGGTATCCTACGGCTCTGCGCCTGTCTGCGAGATTGCGAACGGCGTGAAGGCCGTGCCGGCTGAATTCATCAATGACCGCGGGAACGATGTGACGGAAGGGCTGGTCGCTTACGTGAAGCCGTTAATCCAGGGAGAATCTGAGGTTTCCTTCTGCGAAGGGATGCCGAACTACCTCCCTGTCCCGCACCTAGTATCCTAATTAGGAGGTAAGCATGAAGAAATTGCGGCGTATCCTAGCCATGGTTGGCGTTGTTCTGCTCTTGGGGCTTTACCTTGTCACCTTGCTCCTGGCCATCCTGGGCAAGGACTTCTTCCCCATGTTCATGGCCTCGTTATTTTCCACCTTCGCCATACCGGTGATGATTTGGCTCTATGGCATGGTGTACCGGTGGCTGAAAAGGGACAGTTCCTCTGAATCCGATTTATAGATATAGCAAACGGACAGAAATCCTCGGCGCCTATCTCAATAAGCCGGACAAGAGAATCGAAAAAACCTGCCTTGCACTTAGCTGTCTAGGCGGGTTTTTTCGATTCCTGAATCTGAAAGCCACACCTGGATTGCATTGCTTTCTATGGCATAGATTTGGCATTGCAAAAACCATGCCGAAAGGCTAAAATAGGCTATAAGGAAGGAGGATCTCATGAAAAACAACGTTGCAATCGGAATCCAGGATTTTGGCAAAATCCTTTCTAACAACTACTTCTATGTGGATAAGACAAATTTCATCCGGGAATGGTGGGAAAGCGGAGATGCAGTGACATTGATCACACGCCCCCGCCGCTTTGGCAAGACATTGAACATGAGCATGCTGGAACATTTTTTTTCCATAAAATACGCAAACCAGGGAGCGCTGTTCCATGGCCTGTCCATTTGGAAGGATGAAAATTACCGAGCGCTGCAGGGCGCTTACCCCGTCATTTTCCTTTCCTTTGCCAATATAAAAGAAACATGCTATGGCAATGCCCGAAAAAAGATTTGCCAGCTTCTGACAGACCTTTACTCCGACTATTCCTTCCTGCTCCATAGCGGCGCAATGACAGAAGGGGATGCGGCATTTTTCCGCAGGATTTCTGTGGATATGGACGATGCGGACGCAACGATGGCCTTACATTATCTTTCCAAGTTCCTAAGCCGCCATTACGGGAAAAAGGCCATCTTGCTGCTGGACGAATATGACGCCCCTATGCAGGAAGCCTATGTGAACGGCTATTGGGAAGAGCTGGCTTCCTTCACCAGAAGCCTGTTTCAAGCTGCCTTCAAGACGAACCCCTGGCTGGAACGCGCCATGATGACAGGCATTACCCGCATCAGCAAGGAATCCATATTCTCAGACCTGAATAACCTGAATGTGGTGACCACCACATCGGATGAATACGCCGACTGCTTTGGCTTTACGGAAGAGGAAGTGTTCCAGGCGCTTGCAGAATATGGCCTGGCAGGGAAAAAAGACGGCGTAAAGCAGTGGTATGACGGATTTACCTTCGGGAAGCGCACCGATATCTACAACCCCTGGTCCATCTTGAATTTTCTGGATAAAGAGAAATACGACACCTACTGGGCCAACAGCAGCTCCAACGGCCTGGCGGGAAAATTAATCCGGGAGGGCAGCAAGCGCATCAAGATGGATTTTGAACAGCTGCTCAATGGGAACCCCATTGAAGCTTCTCTGGATGAGCAGATTATCTATAGCCAGCTGGATAGGGAGGAAGAAGCCATATGGAGCCTGCTTTTGGCCAGCGGATATCTGAAAACGCTTTCTTACACCACCTACGGCGACAATCCCATTTCCGATGCCTCCCCCGTTTACTGCCTGGCGCTTACCAACCTAGAAGTATGGCTGATGTTCCGGAACATGGTGCGCAGCTGGTTCTCAACGGCAAAGGCCGACTACCATGATTTTACCAGCGCTTTGCTGACGGGGGATGTGGATGCCATGAACGACTACATGAACCGGGTAGCGCTGCAGACCTTCAGCATGTTCGACACAGGAGGGAAGCTTTCCCCAGAAGAGCCGGAACGGTTCTACCACGGCTTTGTCCTGGGGCTTGTGGCGGACTTAAGCAGCAGGTACGCCATCACCTCCAACCGGGAAAGCGGGTTTGGGCGGTACGATGTGATGCTGGAGCCGAAAGACCCTGGCCGTGACGATGCTATCCTCTTAGAATTCAAAGCCTTCCGCCCCAAGAGGGAAAAGACCTTAGAAGACACCGTGCAGGCAGCTCTGCGGCAGATAGAGGAAAAACAGTATGCCGCCTCCCTGGAGGCAAAAGGGATTCCCAGGCAGCGGATACGAAGCTATGGGCTCGCTTTCCGAGGCAAGGAAGTATTGATAGGGCAGGCAGCTCCCCGCCCTTTACCCTAATGCCACATCCAGCACCATCATAATCAAAAACCCTGCCATCACCCCGATTGTCCCCACATTGGAGCTCTCATCCGGCTGCGCCTGGGGAATCAGCTCATCCGCCACCACATAGATCATGGCGCCTGCCGCAAAGGCCAAAAGCCAGGGCATCAGGACAAGGGCTGCCGACGCCGTAAGGAACACAACAATGCCGGCGATCGGCTCCACAACGCCAGACAGGCACCCCATCAGGAAAGATTTCCCCACACTGAGGCCGGATTGGCGGACGGGGAGGGAAATGGCAGCCCCTTCCGGAAAATTCTGGATGCCAATCCCGACCGCCAGGCCAATGGCAGACGCAATGTACACTGGGTTTTGGGGATGCTGCCCTGCAAGGACAAAAGCAAGGGCTACCGCCATCCCCTCTGGGATGTTATGGACGGTCACCGCCAGCACCAAAAGCTTTGTCCCTGCCTTTTTCCCTTTGTAATCCGCATGGAACCAAGGAAGGGACTTATCTACAAGATACAAAAATACGCCCCCTAAGGCAAAGCCCGCAGCCGGGGGAACCCAGGCCACAAGACCCTGTTCTTGGCTCTGCTCTATGGACGGTATCAGCAAAGACCAGACAGAAGCCGCCATCATGACCCCGGAAGCAAAGCCCAGGAAGGCGCGGTTTAACTTCGGGTGAATCGCCCCTTGGAAGAAAAAGACAACGGAAGCCCCCAGCGCCGTCATCAGAAAGGTAAAGCCCGTGCCGTACAGCACTTGAAAAAATGTATGCATACCAGAAAACCTCATTGCATCTGCGGTTCCTGCACAAACTGCGCCCAGAACCGTTTTCCATTATTTTATGTATGGATTTTGGTTTTGTTCCTATCTAACAGCATATTGCTCCGGCAGTTAAAATCATCGATATTTAACCGCCGGAGCAATATCACCAGGAAGGAGTCTCCTATGAAAAAAAGTGTGGCAATCGAAATCCAAGATTTTGAAGCACTAATAGAGAAAGACTGCTTCTATATCGACAAGACAGATTTCATCCGAGAATGGTGGGAAGCCAACGACAGCGTCACCCTCATCACCCGCCCCCGCCGGTTTGGGAAGACATTAAACATGAGCATGCTAAAGCGTTTCTTCTCCATAAAATATGCCCAAAAAGGAGATGTGTTTCAGGGACTGTCCATTTGGAACGAGGAAAACAAGGGAAACACGTGTTGATTGGGGAAGCGTAAGCAAGGCGCTACCCCAATGCCACATCCAGCGCCATCATCACTGTAAAACCCGCCGCAAATAGAACCGTCCCAACATTGGAATGCTGCCCTTCCGACATCTCAGGAATCAATTCTTCTACCACCACAAGATCGGAAGAGCACACGTCTGAACTCCAGTCACACTCTCGAAAA
>CAOKUK010000123.1 GCA_948472595.1 uncultured Eubacterium sp. | reverse complement strand
GTACAGACACTCTTTCCCTACACGACGCTCTTCCGATCTCTTTTGCTTTGCCATATCGGCAGACGTCCTCTCATAGATAGTCTTCAGCTCTGTCGTGCGGTTCATGGCGTTTCGGACTGCGCGGATTTGTTCGCTTAAGACGTTATAATAACGGTCTGCCTCGCTGTCATCCCAAAAATTCCGCAGCTTCTCCCTGTAGCCTTCCAGCATTTCAAGATGTGCCGACAATCGTTTGATGTAAGATTCAAATTCAGAGATTTTGTTGTCATATACGGCTTTGCTATAGTTAATGATTACATTTTCCATGCCCGTTCTCCTTCCTATAAGTCTTTCCGCATGTTTCCAATATCATCCAGTTTCTGGGTAATCTGTTTCGCATATCCGCTGATAACCTCCATCAAGATGGTGTTTACTTTTTTGAACGTGCCGCACAGCTGCTCCCATTTTTCATTCAGCGTATTTCCTGTCGCCTCAATGGCCTTCATGATGGTATCGTCATCTCCGGGGTGGGCTTGGCAAGACTGGGCAACCTCATGGAGGAGGTTTTCCACGCGCGCCAACTCTTGTTCAATCTCTATTTTCAGGTTTTTCAGTTCTGCAATCTTCATGCTTGCATCTTTTGCCATTTTAAAGTTCACCTTTCCTTTCTGTCACGCCCCTCAATCTAGGGCTGCCTAATACTTACGGACTTTCTCCTCAATTTCCTGCAGGATGGACATTTCGCTGCGGACGAGCTCCCTGTAAGCTTCAAAAATATTGCCTTTCAAAAATGGATGCAAATCCTCTATATCCTGCTCTAAGAGCATAGAAAGCCTCTTCAATCGATATACGCAATCTTCTTTCCTGCTGTCCATGGCCACAACCCCTCCTTGCCAAAAGCCTGTATTTTGTCAGAATCCCTATGAGCGGCGCTTCTCACGATTTACGGCGCAAAAATCGGCCGGTCGTCTTCCTCGCATTCCTCAGGCACAAGGCTTCCGCAAGGCATAACCAATGGGTAATACTGTTTCTGATACCTCACAATGCATTGGTTATAAGGGCGCAACTCAAAATAGGCCTCCGTGCCCTTGGATAGGGGGCACAGGCTCTGTTCCGACAGCCTGCCGCCAAACAGCATTACGAAATCGCTTGGATGGAAGCCCTTATAAAGGGCATGACCCGTAAGGGATCCCGTTTCCTCTGGATAGAAACAGCCTGCAAAATACAGGTTGAACCTCTGGTTGTCCTTAAGGAAGCCTGCAAGGACTTTTGCCGATGCGTCGTCGGCGGCAAGGCAGGCCTCCCGGAAGCTCTCAAACAACACCAACAGTGGGCGCGTATGGGCGCGCACATGGCGGCACAGCGCATCCCTTCCCTTTTTTTGCTCTGTATCAATCTTATTTTCCTCGCAAAAAGCATCGGCTATCTGTTTGCGCGCCTTCAATTCCTCTAACAGCTCTTTCCACAGCTGCACAAGGGACTCCTGGGTGGTATCCCGCAGGGTTATCCCCTCTTCCCATAGGCTGCTGGCAGAATCCGCTTTGCCAAAGCCAGAGCTGCCAGCGGGAGAACGCCTTTCAAGGGGAAAGCTGCTGTGCTCCGCTTTTCTTAAGACAGTCACCCTCATTTGCTCCGCCCGGGCTGCATAGATGAGGTTCTTTAATATCTCCTCTTTTCCAAGCGGATTCCCAAAATACAGGGAAATCATTCCCCATTGCTTGAAAGGCAAAGCGACTGGCCTGGCATCCTTCAAGGAAAAGCCGAGAGGAATTCGGCCCCTGGAAAATCCCTGGTGGAATTCGGCATACTCCATGGCCTCCGGAACATGGGGCAGGCGACGGGCCTGGCAGCCATCCCCATCCGGATTCCCTATTTCCTGCAGGTATTCCCGAAGCCTTTCGGCGCGCTTGCCGCCTTTTAAATCCGGCTTGAACATTGCCGCCTGGAATTCCAGCGGGCGCCCTTCTGACAGGAATAAGCCCCTTCCGGGCAGGCTGGGCGGGATGTAGTCGCAGCGGCACCCTAGGACGTCGCTGTAATCATACTTGTTTTTCTGATGCAGGCTGATATATGCATCCATTTCCTGGCGAATCCTCATGAGAACCTCGTTTAGGTGGCTGCATGTCAGAATATAGCGCACGCCGTAGGCGGCAGAATTTTTCAGGTATTCC
Source organism: uncultured Eubacterium sp. (assembly GCA_948472595.1). GTDB lineage: Bacteria > Bacillota > Clostridia > Lachnospirales > Lachnospiraceae > Petralouisia. Next base: position 5,455 of record CAOKUK010000123.1, on the reverse strand, counting down.
GGAAGCCTGCGGTTATAATCATCCCCCTTTTTTAAGGCTGCGAAGCCGGCTATATTGTCAATGATAATGAAAACTAATGGCATGGGGTGCGTCTGGACAGCCGATTCAAAGCTGTCTGCCTCCCATTCTTCAAATAGGCGCTTCCGTTCCTCCACAATGCCGTTCACCAGTTCAAAAAAAGCGTCTAAAAACCCCTCCCCTTCCTCTTGGAGCACTGCGCCGCAATGGGGCAGGGATTGGAAAGGGATGAATTTCCGGCCGGAATAATCCAAAACATAAAACTGGAACCGCTTTGCCGGATATCGTTTTACCAGCTGCAGGAGCATCGTCTGCAGGAGCGTCGTTTTGCCGCTCCCGGCTTCCCCTGCAATGAGGAGGTTCCGAAAATGCATGAAATCAAATGCAAAGGGCGCCTGGGACTGGTTCCAGGGGTCGTCTAGCATGCCGATTGGCACAGCCATGCCGCAGCCGCTTTCGCACTCCTCCAGCGCCTCATCATCCAGGCCAAGCTTGGGGGGCAACGCTTCTTTCCAGAGCATTTTGGGGGATAACTGCAGGGCGGCAGCCGCCTTTGTAAGCATTTCCACAATCGCCACCAGCTGAGTCTTATCCGTGTTTTTGGCCGCCAGCTGCTGCTTTTTAGTAAAATACGCCTGCCCCAACCCATCAATAAACCGGACAGACGCATCCTTTTGGGAGGAGACCTGTTCCTGGGGGGCGTAGGGGGCGCCGCTCCAGCCAGATTGACCCAGCACAAAGGATTCATTGTACCCCACCTGCAGGTAAAAACGCCCGGTTTCCTTTAATTCGGCGGCCTCTCCCCTTTTCAGCATATCCATGCTGTCCGCACGGTCCTGCACCTTTAGGCAAACCTTAAATTTGGCGTTGCTCCGGATTTGGTCGTTTACAATGCCTGCCGGCTTCTGGGTTGCGAGAATCAAATGAATTCCCAGGCTCCTCCCAATGCGGGCGATGCTAATCAGACGTTCCATAAACTCTGGTTCCTGGGTCTTCAGCTCGGCAAACTCATCCGAGATAATGAAAAGATGGGGCATGGCCTCCTTGACAACTCCACGGCGGAAAAGCCTCTGGTAGGCATAGATATCCATGGTCCCTTCCCCCGCAATGCTTTTTGCCCTTTGGAAAACCGCCTGCCTCCGCATCAGCTCGCTTTGCAGGGATATCAAAGACCTCGCTATGGCTGAGCCGTCTAAGTTCGTAATCGTCCCCGCCACATGGGGCAGACGAACGCCCCTCCTTTCGTCCACAAATGCCCCTGCCAGGCCGCCGCCCTTATAATCAATCAGGACAAAGGCCACCTCATCCGGGTGGAAATGAATGGCCATGGAGAGGATGTATGTCAGGATAAACTCACTCTTCCCAGAGCCCGTGGTGCCAGCTACCAGCCCATGGGGCCCATGGGCCTTTTCATGCAAATCCAAATAAATAGGAAGCCCGTCTGCGCCGATTCCCACGGGGACGGCAAGGGACGCCACCGGGTCGCTCTCCCTCCAGCGCTTGGCCGGCTGGAGCTTTGAAACCTCCCCTACGCCATATAATTCCAAAAATGGGACTGACTGAGGCAAAGCATAAGTCTCACCAAATTCCTTTAAACGGATATCCGCCAAGCGGCGCATGCTCTTCTCCGCCGCCCGGGCCTCATAAGCATCCTGCCAAAAAGACACATCCTCACAGCCCGCCTGGCTCAGATAGGTGGCCTTGCCGCCGTCCCTACCCACTTCCAGCAAAAGGGAGCTGTCTTTCGGCGGCATGTCATAAGCTGCCAGCACCGTCACGCCGCAGTTTTTCTTCAGCCGCATAATATCTGTCATGATTTCCAAGCTGTCCAGCAGCTTTTTGTTGGTGGCAAACACCATATAATACGGGCGTTTTTGGAGGATTTCCTCTAAGCTGCGGGGTTTGGGGAAATCATCTTCGATTTGCCGCTTCAGGTATTCGCTTAACTGGCATGCTTCTGACAAATCCGTCGCAATAAAGCGCATAGTCTTCATGTCGTCCCACAAATGCGGCAGGTACTTGACCCATTCCATCTTAGAAAGGTGAAAAGCGTCCGTCAGCAAAATAAATTTCAATTCGTCATAGCTGTGAAGCAAGGCCATCTGCATCAGGATTTGCTCCATATAGGCCAAGAGAGCCTGCGCCTCCCCCTTCATGCCAACTACAAAATGTTCCAAAAAAGAGACGGTAATGGGCACGTCCTCTAGGAACACCTCCCGCTCTGCCAGGCGAAACATCCGCTCCTCCATCTCATCCTCATCCATGTTAAACCGGCGATTCGGATATTTTATCTCTGCCATTAAGGGCAGTTTCCCACTGCCCAGCCTCACATGCAGAAAATCATCGTCTGCAACCCTTCTTTCCCAAAGGTGCGCGCTTTGGCAGGAATAAGGCAGCAGGGCGCCAATAGGCGGGTAATTTTTGTTTAAAGCCTCTTCCTCCCGCTCTTTTTCCAAAGAAATCTCCCGCTCTTTTTCCTCCAGGTATTCCGTATATTTCGCAACCCTGCGAGCCTCATATTCCTTCCTCTCCTTTTCCGTATAGCGCTGGGTGAGCACCGGGAACAAAAGGGAACTGACCAATGGCATAAAATTGCCGCCCATAGCCGCCGCGCCCCCCACCACTGCGCTGCCGCCCATCCGGAGCATCAAGGGGATTTGGTTGGAATTCAGGGAGATGGGGGGCGCCTCGATTTCAATGGCCTTATCTAAGACAGCCCTCTTGTACCTGGGAGAACGGCTAAACAGCACATTCCCGCCAGGATCCCCCTGAGGGCAATGCACCCCATCCTCCCTGTTCTTGCGCACTGCCGGAGCTAGAGCCTCTGTCGAAAAGAATACCCTCTGGTTCCCATCGTTGATGGAGATAAAATCAATCCCGATTAAAATGCGCAGCCCTACCAGAAACACGCTGTCCCCTGCTTTCAGAAAGGCCTCCTTCACGCGCTTTTTGTTTACAAACACGCCGTTGATGCTGCTGCAGTCCCAAATCTGCCAGCCAGCCGCCGTCCGTTTGATGGCAGCATGCTCTTTGGACACGGAGCGGTTAGGGTATACAATATCGTTCGTCTCTGCCCGCCCAATACGGATCTGCGCGCCCATCCCCACAGAATAGTTATGGAACACGGCACTGCCCGGGTCTGTAAGCTCTGCATAAAGTATATAGACCTGCCCCTCTCCCCATAAGGCATACAGGCACCTGTCATAAAGCAAGACCTCCCTGCCCTTCTGCCCGCCTGGCATCTGGAAAAAGGCAGGCGGCAGGCAGCAGGCAAGCCACTGCCCTTCCCGCATCTCTATGAAAAGCTTTTCTAACTCCCCGCCAAAATACATGGTTTCCGATGCTGCCTTTGGAAACCACACGGAACCCACAATCTCCTCCGAGGACATGACGGTAACCTGCATGCCTGTGAAATGGGCATTTTCCATATCACGCCCCGGCTCTGCCGATGCCGCCTGCCCCGAGAAGGCAGAATTGGTCGGAGCCGTATCAAAATAAAACCTGTTGTCTTCCATCATACTCCTTTGCCATCGCAGCCTAAAATACGGCACAGAATCACTGTAACATTATCGCGCCCGCCTTTTTGCAGCGCCAAGTCCCTCAGCCGCAAGGCCATGGCGCCAAGTTCCCCTTCCTGCAGCAAGGCGCCCATCATTTCCCTTTGGGGCACCATATCCGTCAATCCATCGCTGCAAGCCAAAAACAGATCCCCTTCCTGCAGCCTCCCGCCATACACATAAGGTTCTACCAAAAACTCCTCCTTTGGAATCCCTAGGAACTGTACAAGCCCCGGCCTCTGGCTCTTTATCCCCATTTTCTCCAACAGCGCTTCATTGGTATGCATCCGGGACAGGAGGCGTATCCCAAAATTCCTAATTAGGAATATAGGGCTGTCCCCAAGATTTGCAACCCAGAAGCTCTCCCTGTCCAAAGCCAAGATGGACGCCGTGGTTCCCATGTGGCTGACGCCTGCCTTTTTGGCCGCCTCTACGACTTCGTCATTCAAATTCTTTAGCTGCAGGGACAATTCCTGCCGGCTATAATCCAGCGTCCAATCCCTTCCCTCCAGATACTGCCCAAAGCCTGCCGCCGCCATATAGGAAGCCAATTCCCCCAGCGCCTCCCCGCCCATCCCATCAAAAACCGCCGCAGCAGGGTGGCTGCCTGTCTCTCCTTCCCAAAGCCTGGCCTGCCCCAAGGACTGATGCTCCTTTGGCATGCAAAAGCCGCCAAAACAAACATTATCCTCGTTGTGTATGCGGACATTCCCTGTATCCGAAATACATGCCATTTCAAATCTATAACCCTTTACATCCATAATGCGCTCCTAGCCGGAAAGAATATGGATACATATCAGCAAATCCCCATTCGGCCCGCCGGCCTCCCCCAGTTCTCCCAGGCCTGCCAGCTTAAGCTTCATCCCTTCCCTTGCATTTGGGGGAACCTTTGACACATATACCTTCCCATCCACTTCAATGTTTAATTTGCAGCCATTTACGGCCATCTGCCTATCAATATACTGATCCAACAGGATATCTTCTCCCCGCTTCGGCTTGGGTACGGGAGGCTCTTCCCATCCCTTTTCCTGGGCTGAGCCTTTGAGGACCTCCCCTGCCCCAAACCAGCCAAAGGTCTTTTCCCCCTCTGCAGCCCCAGCCCCCCAGGCATTTCCGCCCGGGAAAGCTCCCTGCTCCTGTTGCCTTCCACTTGGAAACGATCCCTGTTCCCATTGCCTCCCATCCAGAAGCGGCTCCCGCTCCTGCCCAGCCCCAGCCTGACACTGCAGGCACCGTTCCAATTCCCGTTTCAGTTCCTTTGCATTGGGGTAACGGTCTTCCTTTTGGAAGGAACATGCCTTTATGACTACCTCCGCCAGCATGGGATCCGCCTCACAGGGCGGGCTTAAGGGCGCGCCTTTCAGCCTTTTTTCCAGCGCCGCCTGAATATCATCCGGCATGGGGTTCACCGGCACAAAGGGAAACCTCCCCTGATTCAAAAGCCGATATAAGACCAATCCCAAAGAATAGATATCCACCCTCTGGTCATATTTTTCCATTCGTAGGATTTCCGGCGCCATGTAGGTCTGCGTCCCTGCCAGGGTGGCTGCCCGGCTTGTCCTCTCTAACTGCTTCGCCACCCCAAAATCTCCTAATTTAAAATCCCCGTAATCATTGCGGAAAATATTCTCAAATTTAATGTCCCTATGGATAATATGATTCTGGGCGCAATCCGCCAATGCGTCACAGATATCCATCCCTAAGCGGATAACCTCATTCCGCCCAAAGGAATGGCTCCCCATATAATGGGCAAGACTCTCTAACAGCTCCATCCGGATATAGATTGTCCATCCAATCCCTTCCCCGCTTTCCCTGATTTCATAGTCCTCAATGGATACAATCGTCTTGGCTGATTTCAGGGATTCCATCACCTTAATCTC
>CAOKUK010000122.1 GCA_948472595.1 uncultured Eubacterium sp. | reverse complement strand
TCTTCGATCCACCGGAATATTAATAAATCTACATCCTTTTTCAATAAAGAAATCTACGTTGAAAAAATGGGTTTCCTGACGTTTTTTGCAGCGAGATTTTTCATTTCTCAAGAACCCATGCAGCGCTGTACCAGCCCCTCATAGGTGGATGGACAAGCCTCCAGGATGTTCCTGATGCCATTCGCCTGCAGGCAGGCTGTGGTTTTAGGCCCAATGCTATAGGCCTGGCAAGATGCCCAGCCTTCGCCAAAAGCTTCCAGGAACCGTTTGGCAGAAGATGCGCAGGTAAATAAAATGCCGTCATATTCCCTAATGCCTCTTTCGCCTGACAGACAATGCTTTACATCTCCCAGCGCGCCCACTGCTTCCTTTCCGCTCCCTGTTCCTGCAAAGAAGCAGCTGCGGTTTTCATAGATTGGGATTTCTACAAATTCACATGCCTTATCCAATGCTTCTTTTAAATGGCTGTCTGCATTAGCAGCCTTTAGGTGCCAGACTGTCTCCTTTCCTGTCAAGCGGCTCTTTAGGGCGTCTGCCAAGGCGCCGCTGTGGAACCCTTCCGGCACCAAGTCTGCATCTATCCCTTTCTGCCTTAACGCCTCCGCTGTCTTTGCGCCAATCGCAGCCACTTTGCATCCCCCCAAGCTGCGCGTATCCAGCCCGCTGCCTGCCAGGCTTTCAAAGAAAGCCTCCACGCCGTTTTGGCTGGTAAACACCAGCCAGCCCGCTTCCTGTAACTGCCTTGCCGTGAAACTTCTCTTGATTGTTACAATTTCCCCCACTTGGACTTCATCCACCGCCGCCCCCTGCCGCTGCAGGAGGCTCCCAAGGCGCGTGGGTTTCCCCCCTATTTTAGGGATTAAGTAACTCTTTCCAAACAGGGGGCGCCCCTCAAAGAAATCCAGCTTTTCCCGCAGGGCGACCACATCCCCTACGGCAATGACAGCCGGCGATTCCAGCCCTGCCCGCTCTGCCTCCCCTGCAATATGGGCCAAATCAGAGATGCAGGCTCTCTGCCTTGGCGTGGTGGCGTTGGAAATCACCGCCGCCGCCGCTGTCTCTGGCATCCCCGCCTCCATAAGCCTGCCTGCAATCTCCCCCACTTTGCTTAGGCCCATCAAAAACACGCAAGTTTCCTTCCCTCTTGCCATAGCCTCAAAATCAATCTCCGCCAGTTCATCGCTCTGGCTGTGGGCAGTTACCACATGAAAGCCCTGGGAAAGGCCCCGGTGCGTAACCGGGATCCCCGCATAGGCTAAGCCTGCCATACAGGAACTGATACCCGGGACTACCTCAAAGGGCACGCCATGTTCCTGCAGGAACAGGCCTTCCTCCCCGCCCCGGCCAAACACATAGACGTCCCCGCCTTTTAAACGGACTACTTTTTCGTATTCCATGCTTTTCTGGACTAATAAGCCGTTGATATCCTCCTGGGGCATGGTATGGTTATGGCTGGCCTTCCCTACATAGACCATCTCGCAGCCAGGCTTTGCCTCCTCCAAAAGCTTCGGAGAAGCCAGCCTGTCATAGACAATGCAGCCCGCTTCCCGTATGGCACAAAGCCCTTTTACCGTAATCAAGCCCGGATCCCCAGGACCCGCCCCTACCAGATACACTGTCCCTCCCCCCATTTTCTGCCGGATTAAGCTTGCCGCTTTTTCTGCCAGCTCTGCCCCCTGGGTCCCATATACCGTTCCATAAGCCTGCCTGTCCCCAGACGCATCCCCAAACATCACATCCATCCTCCAGCGGCCATCCTGCCCCTTCCGACAGGCCGCTCCTACCGGGATATGGCAGCCCCCGCCGATTCTCTGCAAAAACCCCCGCTCCGCCTGGGCTGCCAAGGCAGTGTCGCCATCATGCAAGGCGTCCAGCATGGACAGAAGCCTTTCCTCCCCTTCCCGAATCTCCAGGGCTAAAATCCCCTGAGCCGGAGCCGGTATCATTTCTTCCACCTCAAAATACTGGGTAATCCGTTCCCTCATCCCCAGCCGGTGCAGCCCTGCCGCCGCCAGCAAGATACCGTCCAGTCCTTCTTCTTCCATTTTCCGTAGCCTGGTGTCCACATTCCCGCGTATCCCCACGGCCTTTATATCTGGCCGGAGCCGTTTTAGCTGGAATTCCCTGCGCTTGCTGCCTGTGCCAATCACAGCCCCTTCCGGCAGCCCATCCAAAGACTGCTCCCTGCGCAGGATCAAGGCATCCCTGGGGTCTTCCCTCTTCCAGGGTTTGGCAAACAGCAAGCCAGGCGCTGGAAAAGCAGGCATATCCTTCATGCTGTGCACGCCAATCTGCACTTCCCCGGCCAGCAGCTTCTCTTCAATTTCCCTGACAAACACGCCCTTGTCCCCAATCTCATGGAGGGGCTTGTCCAACACCAAATCCCCTTTTGTCTTCACAGCCTGGATTTCAAACCTGTCCTCGGGATAAGCTTCCGCCAGCCTTTGGCAGACCATCCCTGCCTGGGCAAGCGCCAGCTTGGATCCCCTTGTGCCAATGATATACTTCATGCAACTGCCCTATCCTATCCTAAATTTTTATCTCTGCCCCTGTCAGATTTGGAAAAGCTGTCTCACCAGCTTCTTATATGCCTCCTGCTCTTCCTCTGTATCCAGCCGCTTCATCTCCTGGATAGGCTCCCGCAGAAGGCGAAGCAGGGAGGCATGCAGCACCTTCTCCACAAGCTTCTGCTCCCTGGGGCTAAACTCCAGCTTCCGGTTCAGGTAGGCGCAGCTGTCCGCCGCAATCCTGCTGCACCGCTGCTGCAAAGAGCCGATGGTATCGTCCATCCGGCTCTTACGGAACCAGTCCATGGTGTCTTTTAGCGCCTCTTCCACCATCTGAATCCCTTCCCCTGCCAGATGCTCCCGCTCCTTCTGGTTCTCTTCTGCGATTGCCTGGAGAGTGTCCAAATTAATCAGCGTCACCAAGGGGTCTGCCGCAAAAGCCGTATCAATATCCCTAGGCGCCGCCAAATCCAGCAGAGCCACAGGATGCGCAGGGCAAAAATCCTCCCCCTTCACAATCAGATGAGGCGAAGACGTGGCGCTGATGACAATATCGCATGCCCCAATCTTATTGCGCCACCCTTCGTAAGGGATGATTTCCAATTCCGGGAATTCTTCCCGCAGCCTCTTGGCATGGGCGTAATTCCTGCTGCATGCAGCCACCTGGACGCCTGGGTATCCAAACACATACCGAAGAGCAAGCGAAGCCGTCCTGCCGCTGCCGATTACCAGGATTTTCTTCCCCCCAATCCCGCAGGCCTCTTCCAGCCTGCAGATCCCAATATAGCTGACGGACAGGGGCTTTTCGCTGATCTTTACCTCTGCCTTAATCCGCTTGGCGCAGGTGATAGCATCCCGCACGATTTTATTCAATTCCTTCCCGCTATGCCCCATCATGCGGGAATCCTCCAAGGCCTCCTTCACCTGCCCCAGGATCTGGTCTTCCCCCAACACCAGCGACTCCAGCCCCGCTGCAATGCGGAACAGATACGCCGCCGCCTCTTCCCCTTCCAATTCCCTCAAATACCCACTCAGTTCCACTTCCGGGAACATTGCTTTATAAATCTCCCGCATCTTCGCCGCTATCCCCGGCAATCCTGACTCCCTGCCAGAATCCCCTTCTTCATAGAGATAGTATGCCTCGCTTCGGTTACAGGTAGAAAGCACCAAGCACTGTACTGCCCCTGCCTCCGCCGCCTTCTGGAAAAATTCCAGCTTCCTTGCATCTGTAAAACTGACTTTATCACGGATATCCAGCGGCGCATCCTTAAAATTCACCCCCAAGAAGCCAAACTGCATCGTTCCCTCTCCTTATCTGATTTGCCTGATTGGCTTATCATACCACATGGATACGCCCAGGTCAAATCCTCCCGCAGGAATCCACTCACTCAGCAGGCTGGCCCTCCACCCAAATGCAACTGGATAAATGGGTGACCCAATTTTGGTTATAATATACAAAAAATACTGATAAATTTCGACAAAGTGCTGGAATTTCAAAAAACGCTTGCTATTTCAAGATATAGTGCTATAATAAAATTATGAATTGGGTGACCCAATAGTTTGGAAATGCATTTCTCAATCGCTTAATATAGCAATTTTTCATATTTGACATGATTATTTACTTAAGATTGGGTTACCCAATCAGAAAGGAGAAGCATTGTTACTATTTGAATTTTTACTGGCAATGCTGCCAATCCTCTGGTTAATCGCAGCCCTGAGCGGATTGAAAATGGCTGGGCATAAAGCTTGCGTCATTGCCCTTTTCATCACCGTCCTGTTGGCGGCCTTTTACTGGAAGCTCAGCGCAGCCTGTGCAGCCACCGCCGCTTTGGAAGGCATACTAAATGCCCTGTGGCCCATCTGCTTGGTCATTGTGGCAGCGCTCTTTACTTACAACCTGACCGTAAAGACCGGCGCCATGGACTTGATTAAGAAAATGCTTGCCAGCGTCTCCCGGGACAAACGGGTTCTGGCGCTGATTATAGGATGGGGGTTTGGGAATTTTATGGAAGGGATGGCCGGGTTCGGGACGGCAGTCGCCATCCCGGCATCGATTCTGGCGGGCATCGGCCTCGACCCTATCAGCGCCGTGCTGGCGTGCCTGGTGGTCAACTCCACCCCCACAGCCTTCGGCTCGGTAGGCGTCCCCACTGTTACCCTTGCATCTGTAACCGGTACGGATATCCTGCCCTTATCCGGAAGCGTTGTGTTGATCCAATGCATCTTAACCTTCCTTTCCCCTATCCTGATGGTCTGCATCTGCGGCAAAGGGATAAAGGCGTTAAAGGGGATGCTCCCCATCACATTGACGGCGGCGGTTTCCTTCACCGTCCCATGGTTTTTCACAGCCCAGTTCATCGGGCCGGAGCTTCCCAACATCATCGGGTCTATCTGCTCCATGGGATGCCTGATTGCCGGGGCGAAAATCTTTAACCAAAAGCCAGAGGAAGGCTATGCCATCCAGCTTGCTGAAGAAGGGAAGGCCAAGAGCGGGCAGGGTTCCATGACATTCGGCGAGGGCGTTAAGGCCTGGAGCTCTTTCCTTTTGATCTTCCTCCTGCTGATGGGCACTTCCACCTTATGCCCGCCCATACATCATGCCATCGCAGGCATCAAAAGCACCGTAACGGTCTATGCGGGGGAAGGGGGGAACGCATTGGCCTTCAGCTGGATCAATACGCCTGGGGTCATGATTTTCCTGGCGGCGATTATCGGGGGCTTCATCCAGAAAGCCAGCGTACGCAATATGCTGCAGGTATTCGCTGAGACCATGAAAACATACTGGAAGACTATCCTCACCATCTGCTCTGTTATGGCAACGGCCAAAATCATGGGCTACAGCGGGATGATTTCCGATATCGCCCAGTTCCTGGTAGCCGTGACAGGCTCCTTCTACCCGTTCTTCGCCCCGTTAATCGGAGCCCTGGGAGCCTTTGTGACAGGCTCTGGCACGTCAACCTGCGTCCTGTTCGGCGGGCTGCAGAGCGAGACGGCCGCCGCCCTTGGCTTAAACGCCACCTGGATGGCCGCCGCCAACGTCATGGGAGCCGGGATTGGCAAGATGATTTGCCCTCAGGGCATCGCCATCGGAGCCGGAGCCATCCAGAAGGTAGGCTCCGAAAGCAAAATTTTAAGCGCCGTGTTTAAGTATTTCCTGCTCTATGTCATCCTTGCAGGCATTATCTGCTATGCCGGATCCTTACTGGGATTCTAGGGTACGGCGCCATCCATGGACTTAAATTAAATAAGGAGGTAACGTAAATGTACAACCAATTAACACCTGAAATCATAACAAAGCTCCAAGCCGCATCCAGCTATGTATTCTTAGGGGACGACATCAACCCCGACTATGCCAAAGACGAAATGCCAATCTACGGCACCCATATGCCGGACGTAGCCATCCAGCCGCGTTCCACGGAAGAAGTGGCGGCCATCATGAAGATCTGTTATGAAAACAATATCCCTGTCACGCCCAGAGGCGCAGGCACAGGCCTGGCTGGAGGGGCGGTGCCCCTCTATGGCGGCGTGCTGATTGATATTTCCAAGATGAATAAAATCAAATCTTATGATATGGAGAACTTTGTGGTAGAAATCGAGGCGGGCGTCCTGTTAAACGACCTGGCAGAGGACTGCCAGCAAAAAGGCATGCTCTACCCGCCGGATCCCGGTGAGAAATTTGCCTGCGTGGGCGGCAATGTGGCCACAAACGCCGGCGGCATGCGCGCTGTAAAATATGGCGCCACCCGGGATTATGTACGGGCGATGACCGTGGTCCTGCCCACTGGGGAGATTACCCGCTTAGGCGCCACCGTTTCTAAGACATCCTCTGGCTATTCCCTCCTGAACCTGATGATTGGCTCTGAGGGCACGCTGGGGATTATCACGGAACTGACCCTGAAAATCATCCCTGCGCCCAAGGCAGCGGCTTCCCTGATTATCCCCTTTGAAGACTTGCACACTGCCCTTGCCACCGTGCCGAAATTCAAGATGGCGCATATGGATCCGCAGGCCATTGAATTTATGGAGCGTGAGATTGTGCTGGCATCGGAGCGCTATATTGGGAAATCCGTATTCCCACAGGAATTGGAAGGGACGCAGATTGGCGCTTACCTCCTTGTGACCTTAGACGGGGCTTCGGAAGAAGAAGTGGATTCCCTGGTAGAGCAGGCGGCAGAATTGGTACTGGAAGAAGGGGCCATTGACGTTCTGGTGGCTGATACCCCTGGGAAAATCAAGGACGCATGGGCTGCGCGATCCTCTTTCCTGGAAGCAATCATGGAGGAAACAAAACTGCTGGATGAATGCGACGTGGTAGTCCCGGTGAATAAGATTGCAGATTACCTGGAATTTGTCAACAAGACCGGGGAAGACTGCGGGCTGACGATTAAGTCCTTCGGGCATGCAGGGGATGGGAACTTACATATCTATCAGTGCTCCAACGATTTGGAAGAAGAAGAATTTAAGAAGAGGGTGGATAAGTTCTTTGACATTATTTATAAAGAAGCCACAGAATGCGGCGGGCTCGTATCTGGGGAACATGGCATTGGGTCTGGGAAAGTGAAATATCTGGTGGATTCTGTCGGGGAGACAAATATGGGGATTATGGAAGGGATTAAGAGGGTGTTCGACCCGAAGATGATATTGAACCCGGGGAAGGTCTGCTACCGGCTGTAGGGGCCAAGCCCGTATGAGGGGAGTATTTGGCTTATAGGCGGAACGACAGAATAGAAAAATAAACTAATTTAGGAGGAATTTTTATGAATATCTGTGTATGCATGAAACAGGTGCCTGATACGAATGAAATCAAGGTGGACCCTGTAACCCACACTTTAATCCGCAAAGGCGTTCCCAGTATTGTGAATCCCTTTGACACTTATGCCCAGGAAGTGGGCGTGCGCCTGAAGGAAGCTTCTGGCGGGAAGCTGATTGTAATCTCTATGGGGCCGGAGCAGGCGAAGGAAGCGATTAAGTCCTGCCTTGCCGTTGGCGCCGACGGGGGGTATCTGATTTCCAGCAGGAACTTCGGCGGGTCTGATACCTTGGCTACCAGCTATATCCTTTCGGAAGCGATTAAGGCCATTGAAGAGAAGGAAGGGCTGAAATTCGACTTAATCCTCTGCGGGAAG
>CAOKUK010000121.1 GCA_948472595.1 uncultured Eubacterium sp. | reverse complement strand
CTCCCATAAAAACCTCCCCCCTCTTCGCTCACACCTCCAAAGGAAGCCGTTCCCCTCCCTTCACTCGCATCCTCAAAGGATACCAATCCCTCATTCCCATTTGAATCTTTCTGTACGATTTCCCCCTCATCATTTTTCGATGCAATATCCTCTTCTTCCTTCCCTTTCTTCCTTTTCCAAAATAACACAAAAATTCTCCTTCCTAAAAATATTTTCACCTTACCAAACCCAATTGTCCTTTATGAATCCTTATAACTCTAACCTATCCCGGATACTCGTTACGAATCCTTCTGAGACTTGCCCATCCCAGACGCTCCTCGCTTCCTTCTGATATTTGGGCAATTCTGCTAATTTCATTTTGCTTTGCCAAGCCAATCGAAAGACCTTCGGCAAATTAAGAATCTTTCCAAATCCCTGCCAACCTCAGGCGCTTCTTTTAAATGCTCCTTACTGTTTCTTCTGCCGCCTGCCAAGCTCAGCAACGCAGGGTGAGGAATCCCCCTTAGCAGACAATTCAGGTGCGCTTTTAGCGAAGGCGAAATCCAGCGCTTAGGGAGGCTTAGGCGTGAAGGCTCTCCTGAACGTCTTAGCCTCCCTTAGCGATTAGTTTGCCGCAGCGTTGCTCCGTCTGCTAAGGGGGATTCCTCACCCTGCGCTGCGTCCTTCCCATGCGCAAAAATCAAGTTACCTCCCCCCTCTTCCAAGGGGGATTCCCCACCCTGCGCTGCGTCTTCCCATGCGCAAAAATCAAGTTACCTTCACCCCTCCAAATCCCCCTCAATCAGATTCACCGACACCAGCGTGGAAACCCCTTTCTCCTGCATGGTAATCCCATACAGCCTGTCTGCCGCCTCCATGGTCCCCCTCCGGTGCGTGATCACGATAAACTGCGTGTCCTTCGTCAGCTTATGCAAATATTTTGCGAACCTCCCCACATTGGAGTCGTCCAACGCCGCCTCTATCTCATCCAGCAGGCAAAAAGGCGACGGCTTCAGATTCTGTATCGCAAACAGCAGCGATATTGCCGTCAAAGACTTCTCCCCCCCGGAAAGCTGCATCATATTCTGCAGCTTCTTTCCCGGCGGCTGCGCAATGATCCGTATCCCGCATTCCAAGATGTCCTCATCCTCCACCAATTCCAGCGTCCCCTTCCCGCCGCCGAACAATTCTTTAAACACCTTGTCAAATTCCTTCTGTATCTGCCCAAACTTCTCCAAAAACTGCCTGCGCATCCCCGAATCCAATTCATCAATAATCCCCAGAAGCGTCTTTTCCGCTTCCACCAAATCATCATGCTGCCCCTTTAAGAACCCATACCGCTCGGAAACTTCCTTATACTCCTCAATGGCATTCACATTCACGTCCCCCAGCTGCCGGATTTCATCTTTCATCCCTGCAATCCGCTTTTTCATCTCCCCCAGCCCCTGATAGGCCTCATTTCGAAGCTCCATGGCTTGATGGAGGGTCAGCTCATATTCCTCCCACATATATTCTGTCTGCTGCTCCATCGACTCCTGCAGCTTCTCTTTCTGGCTGTTCAGCCGGTACAGCTCCTTGTCCAAACCATTGATTTGCCCGGACAGCTCCTCCTGCTTCTGGAAAAAGCCCTTATAGGAAGCCGACATTTCTTCTTTCTTCTTCTGCCCTTCAGACTGCTTTCCCTCTAACTCCCTCTGGGCAGCCGCACTGGCTTTGACGGCATTTTGGATTTCCTGTATTTCTTGCTGCTTCCTTTCCACATCCGCCTGGGAATCCCGCATCTCCTGCTCCGCCGCCTCCAAGTCTTCCTTGAGCTTTTGAAGCTCCCTTTCCACACGGGATAGGTTCTCCTGGGCAAACCCTGCCTTCTGGGACAGGCCTGCCTCCTCTAACTGCACCTTGGACACATCCCCTTGGCTCTCCTCAGCCAGCTTATTCTGCTGGGCCAATGCCTGCTGGAGTTCCTTGGCTTCCTCTTCAATCTCCCGTTCCCGCCGTCCTGCGGCCTCTATCTCTTCTTGTATCTGCCTGCGGCTTTCGCTGATTTCCTTAAGCTGCCCTTCCATCTCCTGGCTCTCTGCCCCAAGCCCTTCAAACTGGCGGTCAATCTCCACCTTCTGTTCCTTGACGCGCTCTAGGTTCATTTCCTCCGTGTTCTGCACCAGCATGGCCTGCTTTAAGTCCTCCTGGACTTTTTTGACGTCCTCATTCAAAAGCTCCCTGGCAATGTCAATATCCCCAATCCTCTTCCGATGGCTCTGCACCAGCTCCCGCAGCTCCTCGGCCTGCCGCTGCAGCTCTTCAATCTCCCGCTTCCTGCCCAGCAAATTGCTGGTATTGCGGAATGCGCCTCCCGTCATGGAGCCGCCAGGGCTTAAGGATTCCCCTTCTAACGTCACAATTCGGAGGCTATATTGGTATTTCCTGGCCAGGGCAATGGCATGGTCAATCGTGTCCACCACATAGGTCCTGCCCAAAAGGTAGGATTTCAGCCCCTGGAAACGGCTGCCGGCCTGCACCAGCTCGCTCCCTAAGCCTATCACGCCCTCTTCCTGCAAGGCTGCCCGGTTTATGGAGGGATTCTTTCTCCCTACGCTGGTCAGGGGCAGGAACGTGGCGCGGCCATAGCGGTTTTGCTTCAGGTAGCCAATCATTTTCTTGGCCACGGCCTCATCGCTGGTCACAATATTCTGGATGCTGCCGCCTAAGGCAGTCTCAATCGCCACCTCATACTGCTTTTCCACCTGAATCAAATCCGCCACGACGCCCAAAAGGCCTGGCTCCGATTCCTTCTGCTCCATGACCCGGCGGATGGAATTCCCATAGCCGTCATACCGCTCTGCGATATTGATTAGGGATTCCAGGCGGGACTGCTCCCTATGGTAACGGGAGGTATCTCGCTCCAAAGCCTCCAAGGCTTTGGCCCGTTTCTTCTGCCACTCCTGTCCCTTTGCCGCCAGCCTCTGTTCCTCTGCCTGCAGCTTTTGGTAAGCCTCCTTTGCCAACCCATATTTCTCCTGGCATTCTTCCAAGGCAGCCTTAAGCTCTTCCTCCTCGCCCTTCTGCTCCAAGAGGCGCTTGCTCAGCTGAGCCTTGCGGATATTCACCTGTTCCTTCATGGTGTCATACCGCTGCTGCTTGGCTTTCGTGGAGGCTTTATTGTTCAGGAGTTCTATCATTTCCGTCTTCCCGTCCTCAATCCTGCGGGCGCAGCGGGCAATCTCCTCCTGGATTTCCTGGTATCGGGCCATGACCTGGCTTTTTTGCTCCCCCATAGAGAGGAGCTGGCTGCCTAACAGGGACTTTTCCTTCTCAAGCCTTTGCTTTTCCGCCAGGCGCTCCTGCCTGTCCTGGTTTATCTCTTCCTGGCGCGCCTTAAAATGCTCCCGGCTCTGCTTGGCCCCATGAATCTGCTCCTTAAGCACATTTGCTTGGCCTTCCAACTTCTCCTGCAGCACCGTGGCGTCCCCTAACTCTTTGCGGATAGCGGCAAGGCGCTCGTCCGCCTGCTGCATCTCCTGCTCCACCCTGGAATACTCTGCCTTGATATCGGCATAGGCATCGTTTGCGGCCTTTAAATCCCGCTCTACAATCTGCGTCTTTTCCCCCAGTGACTCAAGCTGCTGCCCGGACTGCTCCATTTCCATTAAAAACAGGTTCACATCGTAAGCCTTCAGCTCTTCCCGCTTTTTCAGGTAAAGCCTCGCCTTCTCCGACTGCCGCTCTAAGGGGCCCACTTGCCGCTCCAGCTCTGACAGGATGTCGCCAATGCGCACCAGGTTCTGCTGCTCGTCCTCTAATTTCTTCTGGGCAGTGGCCTTCCTGCGCTTGTATTTCACAATCCCTGCCGCCTCATCGAAAAGCTCCCGGCGCTCCTCAGGCTTTCCGCTCAGGATCCGCTCAATCTGCCCCTGGCCGATGATGGAATAGCCTTCCTTCCCAATGCCCGTGTCATAAAATAGCTCATTGACGTCTTTCAGCCGGCAGGAAGTCCCATTGATCAGGTATTCGCTTTCCCCGGAGCGGTAGACCCGCCTTGCCACCGTCACTTCTTTATAATCCACGTTCAGCTGGCCGTCCCCATTGTCCAAAGTGATGGCCACATAGGCATAGCTTAAAGGCTTGCGGCTCTCCGTTCCGGAAAAAATCACGTCCTGCATGCTGGCGCCCCGCAGCTGCTTAGCCCTCTGCTCCCCTAAGACCCAGCGCACCGCATCCGCCACATTGCTTTTCCCGCTGCCGTTTGGCCCCACAATCCCAGTAATCCCATTGTGGAACTCAAAAAGGATTTTGTTGGCGAAGGATTTAAAACCATGGACTTCTATACTCTTAAGATACATTCATGCCTCCGATGTCTTTTCCTGCTATTTCTTCTTATGCTCCAAAAGCAGCAGCGTCTCATAGGCCGCCTCCTGCTCTGCGCTCTTTTTTGTCCGCCCTATGCCATGCCCATAGGCCACATCGGCAATCCGGGCTTCCACCAGGAACTTCTTGTCATGGTCTGGGCCTTCCTCGCTGACCAGCCGGTACACCAGGCTGCCGCCGTATTTCCCCTGCACCAGCTCCTGCAGGATAGTCTTGCTATCAAAAAAGAGCTGTTTATGCTCAATGTCATTTAAGACCACACGCAAAACAAGCTCTTTTGCGCTAGCAAAACCACCGTCTAAATACACGGCTCCTATCACCGCCTCCAAAGCGTCAGACAGGATGGATTTCCTCCCCCGCCCCCCGGTCTGATCCTCCCCCTTGCCCAGCAGCAGGTATTTCCCTAAATCCAAGTCCTTGGTGCAGAACGCCAGCGTGGACTCGCACACCATGCTTGCCCGCATCCGGGTCAATTCCCCTTCCGGGTACTTGGGGTGCTTCTTGTACAGGAACTCACTGACCACGATTTCCAACACCGCATCCCCCAAAAATTCCAGCCGCTCATTGTCCATATGCTTGCCCAGGTGGCACTCGTTGGCATAGGAGCTATGGGTAAGCGCCTGCTCCAATAATTTCACATCATGAAACTGATAGCCTATCTTTTCTTCAAATTCCTTCTGTAATTTCATAACTTTGGCTCCTTTCCTCACAGCTTGCGGAAATGAGGGGCCTCCTACAGCATCGAATAAATAACTGGCACCTTCACCTGCATATTCTGCGTGAATGCACCAGTTATTTATTTTATGCTGTACTGAATGGGCGCATTTATGCGTTTTCCTTCCAGGACACCCTTATTCTGTTGCTGCTGTATGTTTTCCAATCAATTCAATGCATTCTTAATCTGCTCTACCGCATCCCCAACGGTCACGATCTTCTCCGCTTCTTCGTTGGCGATCTCAATGTCAAATTCCTCTTCCAGTCCCATGATTATCTGGAAGATATCCAAAGAGTCGGCTCCCAAATCATCCACAAAAGTGGTGTCCATCGTGATTTCCCCTACATCCACATTCAATACTTCCGCAATAATTCCTTTCAATTTTTCAAATTCCATGACGCTTCCTTTCTACTCCTCTTCCATTGGAGCTGTTCCAATATTCTTTCTGATTTTTCCGTTGATATCCTGTTCCTTAAAGGTGACGCACTGGATAATGGAATTGGTTATCTCTTGTGCCTTAGAGCTGCCGTGCGCCTTGACCACCAGGCCTTTTAAGCCCAGCAATGGCGCCCCTCCGTACTGGCTGGCGTCAAAGGACTTCAGTGTCTCCTTCAAGGCCGGCTTGACCAGCAATGCGCCAATCTTGCTCCTTAAGCTCGCCATCATCCCCTGTTTGACCATGCCAATCAGCGTGGCTCCTACCCCCTCATAGAGCTTGAGGATAACATTCCCAACGAAAGCCTCGCTTACGATGACGTCCGCTTCCCCATGTGGGATATCCCTTGCCTCAATGCTGCCCACAAAATGGATGTCGGGGCTGTTCTTTAACAGAGGGAATGTTTCCTTGACCAAGGCGTTGCCTTTCTCTTCTTCTGCGCCTATGTTCACAATGGCCACCTTCGGCTTCTTCACGCCCAGCACGTTTTCCATGTAAATGGAGCCCATTTTGGCGAACTGGACGAGATGGGAAGGCCTGGCGTCCACATTTGCGCCGCAGTCTATCAGAAGGGAGACGCCCTTCTCTGTGGGGATTAAAGGAGCCAACGGTGGGCGCTCCACGCCTTTAATCCTGCCAACAATGACTTGGCCGCCTACCAGGATGGCGCCAGAGCTGCCCGCAGACACAAAAGCGTCCGCCCGGCCGTCTTTGACCATGTTCATGCCTATGACGATGGACGACTGCTTCTTCTTGCGGATTGCCATGACTGGAGGCTCGGCGGTCTCTATGGCCTCAGGGGCGTGCACTACCTCGATTTGGGATCCGCAGTAGGCGCATTTCTCCAGCTCTTTTTTAATCATATCCTGCCGGCCTACCAGATATACCTTGATATCCTGCCGCAGCGTAACAGCGTCCACGGTTCCTTTGACCATCTCTTGGGGCGCATTGTCGCCGCCCATGGCATCCACTGCTACTTTTATCAATTCCTGCATGAGACTTCCTCCTTATGGGCCTGGCAGCCAGGAAGGAAATTCCTGGTTGCTGAATGCCTATTTAAGAATATACTATAAGTACTTCTATAAATCAATATGTAAATTCAAGTTTTGCTGCGCAAAAATCGCCACTCACTCCTGAATTTACAAGATAGACATCCGCTTCAGGGAAAGCTTCAGCACCTCTTCCACGGAAATCCCCGGGGAAGGCTCTATCTCCCCAACAGCCTTAAAGGCCTCAGAAGAAGAATAGCCTAAAGCCACCAAAGCCTGCACAGCCTCAGCCTTGGCACTCGAAAACCCATCCAATGGCGCATCCTGGGATTGGGCAGTCTCCCCTCCATAAGAGTGTCCAAAGCTCAGCTTATCCTTCAGCTCCAAAATAATCCTCTGGGCTGTCTTGCCCCCAATGCCAGGGGCTTTGGCAATCGCCTTTGCATCCCCTCCAAGCACGGCAAACCGCAGGTCATCTGGCGAAAGAGCCGTCAGCACGGCAAGCGCCCCTTTGGGCCCAATCCCGTTCACCCCCAGCAGGAGCTTGAATACATGCAAATCATCCCTGCTCAAAAACCCATACAGCTCCATCAAATCTTCCTTTACATGGAGATAAGTATAGATTTTCACAGTCTCCCCCGTCCCGGAAAACCTGCGGATCATGCTGGCTGGAATTCGGATATCATAGCCAATCTGCCCCGCCTCCACCACAATGGAATCCTGCTGAATCTCCACCAATTCCCCTTTAATGTATGAATACATAAAACCGGGTTCCCTCCTTACATGATTGCCTTCCCATAAAAATAAAACCCCTTGCACTCCTTCAATTCCACATCCACGATCTTCCCCACCAGGCTTTCGTCCCCTGGGAAGTGCACGATGAAATTATTGCTCAAACGCCCCGTCACCAGGCTTTCGTCCTGCCCATTGACTTCCTCCACCAGAACCGGCTCCACCCTCCCTGTCAGAGCCTTTGCCTTCTGGGAGGCAATGCGCTGCACCTCCCGAAGCAGCCGGTCAAAGCGGTTCTTTGCCACAACCTCCGGCACCTGGCTCTCCATCGCAGCCGCTGGGGTTCCCGTGCGCTTGGAATAGAGAAACGTAAAGGCGCTGTCAAAGCCCACCCTGCGCACCACGTCCAGGGTCTCCTGGAAGTCCTCTTCCGTCTCCCCAGGAAAGCCCACAATGATATCCG
>CAOKUK010000120.1 GCA_948472595.1 uncultured Eubacterium sp. | reverse complement strand
CTCTCAGCTAATCTCCATCTTCATCCTTGCGTTGGGAGTTGGGATGTTTGTTTATGCAGGAAAAAAGCAGGGAATTGACAATTAGGCCTTGCAGGAACTCCCTCTGGAAAAAGCCTCCCGCACTTTTCTGGAATAAGTGGCGCTTACAGGCAGCCTTATTTCATTTGTCAGCGTCACTTCCCGGGAATTCATCTGAAGGATGTGATCCACATTGATGATAATTCCCCGATTGCATTGCAGAAATTGCTTCGGCAGGCTGCCTTTCAGGGTATGGAAGCTCCGAAATTGCTTGTACCGCCTGGTGGCAGTGACGATTTCTATATTATGCGCCTCGCTGGAAAAATAGAGAATGTCCTCATATGGAATATTCACCCGCTCTTTGCGATAAGAATATTTATAGTGCGCTTCTGTATATTGTTCCAGCAGGCTGTCCATGCAATAGAATATCTTTTCCGGCAGCAAAGGCGTTAAGAGGTAGGCTATCGCATGCACATAATACCCATCCACTGCATGCTCCTGGCAAGAGCTTAAGAAAGCAATCTCCCCCATATAATCCTGTTCCCGCAGATATTCCGCAAAGCCCACGCCATTCATTTTGCCAATCTCCATGCCTAAGAAAAAAATATGGTAATTGAGCTTTTTTTGCTCCTGAAAGAATTCTTCACAAGCATGGTAACGCTCAATCAGAATCTCACATTCCTTTTCACCCGCCCACTCATGAAGGCATGCCTCCAGCTGCAAGATATAGGCAGGTTCCTTTTCGATGATACAAATCTTAAATTGCATTTTATTATCTCGTCCTTATATATGTATTTTTCAATTGCACAGCCCTTCTGTCAGTCAGGGCCATTCCGTTTTCCCTTAGGTCCAAACGGTATCGTCTCTCACCTCTATCCCTCTGTAATGTCCTACCAAAAAATATACGATTTTAACCCTATCTTTTCAATAAAAACAGCACGAATGAGGCAATTAACGGCATAAACAGATACATATCGTAAACTTATACGGACAAAAAACACAAGGCGGGAGAAACAGTGACATTTCTCCCACCTTAATCTGCGCCCCGGACGCTGCCGCTTTTACGGCCTACTGCCCGGCGCTCTTATCCACATAAGAGTAAGCATTTGAAATCTTCGCATTCTCCGCTGTCAGCTCCACCTTTTCCCGGTAGTAGGCTATGACGGGAGTGCCCACCTCCACCTTTCCATACATCTTCTCCACCACCTCTAAGGGAGCGTTGATGCATCCATGGGATCCGCTGGACTTATAGATATTCCCGCCAAACCTGCCGTTCCTCCAGGAGGCGTCGTGGATTCCCACATTGTAGGCAAAGGGCATGAAATAAGTGACGTCTGACTCGTAGTCCTCGCCCTTCAATACGGCGGGACTCTCCTTGTACACAATCTTAAACACGCCGTCCGGGGACCCATTATGCCTGCTGATGTTCCCTGTCACCACATCCGTGTCCGCCACCAGTGCGCCGTCCTCATAATACCACATATGCTGCTTGGTGTAATCAATCTCAATATAAGTCTTGCCAATGTCATCCTTCCCGGCCACAT
This sequence comes from uncultured Eubacterium sp., assembly GCA_948472595.1. Taxonomy (GTDB): domain Bacteria; phylum Bacillota; class Clostridia; order Lachnospirales; family Lachnospiraceae; genus Petralouisia. Next base: position 6,145 of record CAOKUK010000120.1, on the reverse strand, counting down.
AGGGCCTTTGGGAATACACCGGCTCACGGCTGACTGGCTGGCCGCCTTCCAAATCGCTCTTAATCTGGGCAGCCTCGGCCTCCTTGTTCACAATCCAGCCATAATCTCCGCCGCCAATCTGTATGGTGTCGCCGGCAGTGGTCTGGAACGACCTTATGTCCCCATAGGTATTGTACTTGCTGGCCAGCTCCTGTACGTACTTCGCAATCTCGTCCTCTTTCAGGGAGACGGAGCCATCCTCCCCTAACTGGATAAACTGCAGAATCTTCGGCTTATCTAGCACCTCTTCAAAGTCCTGGATTTCATAAGTGATGACTGCACTCTGATATCTCTCAATCTGTTCCATCACCCCTGCAATCTGGGGGCTTTCCTGGGTGATTTCCGCCTTGGCGTAATCCTCATCTGTCAGGGTGATAGAGGATTCCCCCGCCAGGACAGCCTCTTTCACCTTTTTCAACACATTTTCCTGAATTGGGCGGTTGCCCTCCGTCTCCGGCTCCACATGGTAGCCGTTCTCGTCTTGCTTAATCTGGGCATTCTGGGGTTCCTTGATATTTTCCTCCTGGAAGAGATCCAGAGAGGCCACGGCCTCCTGCAGCATCCCATCTTTGTAATCTAGAGGCATTGGCGCCTCGTGGTCTTTGGACTGGAACACCTCTGCAATCCACAGAAACGGGCTCTGCTCCTCTAAGAGCCTCTCTAAGGAGCCATCAGGCACATACTTGCACCCAATGTCCTCGCCGTAAATATGGTGCTTTTCCCCTTCCCTGTCATAGATTGTCAGCAAATATTCCTCTACGCTTTTTCCCAGCTTCTCCTCCGCAGCTTCTAAATCCATGCCGCCGATTTTCCAACCGTTGACCTTGGTGCGGAAGAAAAAGTGGCTGCTAAAGTAAACGGCAACCCCGCAATAGATAACTGCCAGCACGGCAAGCGTCCCAATCATGCTGCCAAAAAAAATCCTGCGTTGCCTTCTTCGTCTTCTTTTTTCCCTCATGCGCACTCCTCAATTCATTCCAGGCAAGCTACCTTCCCGCTTTTCAAGCTCTCTTGCACGTCGATAACCCTCTGGTTTTTTGAACCACGAAACCGTAAAGAAATATCTTTCTTTTCAATCATAAATTCCCCATCCACCACCACATCCACCAAGGACAGCAAAGCATCCGTCGCCTCGCACCTTGCCCTATGGCTCCTTCTTTCTGTCACGCAGCCTTCCAAAGCCATTTCAGGGCTCCAAGCGGCCTCAAGCAAGTCCCAATCAAATAAATACCCTGTATAGCACCAAATGGTCTTCTTTGGGTAAGCTTCCCTGACCCTTTCTAAGAACGGCAGCAGCGCCCTCTGGCTGCCCGGCTCCATCGGCTCCCCGCCCAGAAGGGTAAGGCCTGTAATATAGGACGGGGACAGGGCTTCCAAAACCTCTTCCTGCGCTTTTTCGTCAAATGGCTGCCCATAGGCAAAATCCCAAGTCTCCGGGTTGAAGCACCCTTTGCAATGGTGGGTGCAGCCGGAGACAAACAGGGATACCCGCACCCCTGGGCCGTTGGCAATATCCGTCTTATTGATTCTCCCATAATTCATCACAAATGCAACACCCGATCCTGTATCTCCTGGGTTCTGCCCTGGTTCCAGAACTGGGTGCCGATATAGCCGCAGGTCCTGCGGGCTACGTTCATCTTATCTTCATCCCGGTTCTGGCAATTGGGGCATTCCCATACCAGCTTCCCATGGTCGTCTGACACAATCTTGATTTCCCCTTCATACCCGCATACCTGGCAATAGTCGCTCTTGGTGTTCAGCTCCCCATACATGATATTGTCATAAATATGCTGCATCACCGCCAGCACAGCCTCTAAATTGTGCTGCATGTCGGGCACCTCCACATAGCTGACCGCCCCTCCGGGGGACAGCTTCTGGAACTGCGCCTCAAAAGACAGCTTATGGAAAGCGTCGATTTCCTCCGTCACATGCACATGGTAGCTGTTGGTGATGTAATTCTTGTCCGTCACCCCTTCGATTACCCCAAAACGCCTCTGGAGGCATTTTGCGAATTTATAGGTGGTGGATTCCAAAGGGGTCCCATAAAGGCTAAAGGCGATATCCGTCTCCTGCTGCCATTTCCGGCAGGCCGCATTCAGCCGCTCCATGAGCTCTAAGGCAAAAGGCGTAGCCTCCGGATCCGTATGGGATTTGCCTGTCATGTAGCGGGTGCATTCGCAAAGCCCCGCATAGCCTAGAGAAATGGTGGAATAGCCCCCATACAGAAGCTTGTCAATCACTTCCCCTTTCTTTAAGCGGGCAAGGGCTCCATACTGCCATAGGATTGGCGCCACATCGGAAGGGGTTCCTTTCAGCCGGTTATGGCGCAGCATCAAAGCCTTTCGGCATAGCTCCAGGCGCTCCTCCAAAATCTCCCAAAACCGCTTCCGATCTCGCTGAGAGGAGCAGGCCGCATCCACCAAATTCAAGGTAACCACGCCTTGGTTGAACCTGCCATAGAACTTAGGCTTTCCTCCTTCATCCCGGTAAACGGTCAAAAAAGAGCGGCACCCCATGCAAGGGTAGCAGTTGCCCTCTTTATTTTCCTTCATCACCTTTTCGGAAATGTAATCCGGCACCATCCGCTTGGCCGTGCACTTAGCCGCCAGTTTCGTAATTTCCCAGTACCTGCTCCCTTCTCGGATGTTATCCTCCTCCAAAACGTAAATCAGCTTAGGGAATGCAGGGGTGATATAGACCCCCTTCTCATTCTTCACGCCCTCAATCCTCTGCAAGAGCATCTCCTCAATCACCATGGCCAAATCATCCCGAAGGCGTCCTTCCTCCACCTCGTCCAAATACATGAACACTGTCACGAAGGGCGCCTGGCCATTGGTGGTCATCAGGGTAATGACCTGGTACTGTATCATCTGCACGCCCCGGCTGATTTCCTCTTTGACCCTCAGCTCCGCCACCTGGTCAATCTTTTCCTCATCCAAGTCAAGGCCTGCGGCAAGGCACTCCCGCCGCACGGACTCCCGAAGCTTCTGGCGGCTCACATCCACAAAGGGAGCCAAGTGGGAGAGGGTGATGCTTTGCCCGCCATACTGCGAGCTCGCAATCTGCGCAATGGCCTGGGTGGCCACATTGCAGGCAGTGGAAAAGCTCTTTGGCGTCTCAATCATCGTCTCGCTGATAACCGTGCCGTTCTTTAGCATGTCCTCTAAGTTCACTAAGCAGCAGTTGTGCATGCGCTGGGCGAAGTAGTCCGCATCATGGAAATGCAAAATCCCTTCCTCATGGGCATGCACAATCTCTTCCGGGAGCAAAAAACGCTTCGTAATATCTTTGCTGACTTCGCCGGCCATATAATCCCGCTGCACGCTGTTCACAATAGGGTTCTTATTGGAATTCTCTTGCTTAATCTCCTCGTTATTGCAGTCAATCAGGCTTAAAATCTGCTGATCTGTAGAATTGGACTTACGCACCAGCGCCCGCTTATAGCGGTAGGTGATATATTTCCTGGCCACTTCATAGGCGCGGTGGCGCATAATCTCATTTTCCACCATATCCTGGATGTCTTCCACGTTGTAGACCCGATCCATAGACCTGCAGAACCTTGTAATCCGCTCCGCAATCCCTGTAATCTCTTCCTGTGACAGCCTGTCACTTTCTAATACCTCCTGGTTTGCCTTAGCAACCGCATCCACAATCTTGCTGCCGTCAAAGCCGGTCTCTTTCCCGCTCCTTTTGATAATCTTCATCCTATTCCCTCCAAAGACAGTCCTGCCAGCGCCGAGCCTTCTCGGCCAAGCAGCGCTATAACAGGCTTTTGCACTAAATATAGTATCCAATATCTCACTATAATACTACATATGCCACCTATTATATTATTATCTGCCTAAAAAATCAAGATGAAAATCACAGCAAATGGAAATTTGGTCAAGCAAGATGTTGCGGTATTTAACCGCCGGAGTAATATTATTTCAGCGGCCTTGCAATCATGCAGATATTGCCCCATCGGTTATATGCCCGCAAAGGCTTCTCTAAACGGTAGCCATCCCCATAGTACATGGAAACATGGTAAATATTGCGGTACCTGCCGTTTCCGCCCCGGCTATAAAAAATCAAGTCCCCTGGCATAAGCTTTGACGCATCCACTCCGCCATAGGAAATCACTTTCCCTGCGCGCTCCAGATGGGAGGCCATGGCTGCCGCCGTGGGCGCCCAGGAAGGAACCCCGCCCAGCAGCCCGGAATCACACCCATATGCCCGGAATACCAATGCGCTGCAGTCGTAATACCCCTTCGACATGCGCCTTGCCTGGCTATAGGTAGAGCTGTTGATAATGCTAAGCCCCTTTGCGCATGCTGCAAGAGCCCGCTTATTCACCACATTCACCTGGAATACCATCCTTACGCCGTCCACCTTAGCCACGATCTTCGTCTTGCCGGTGGATTTGCCCTTAATCACGCCAGACTTATTCACTGTGGCCACTGCCGGATTTTTGGAAACATAGGTGGCCTTGCTCCTAGAAGACGCCCCTGTAATCGGCAGCTTCTTGGTCTTGCCTGTGGCCAGCATGGCCTCGGAGGCCTTTAACTGAGGATTTGTGATTATCAGCTTCTGCTTGATGGTCTTCCCATCCGCCACTGCGACGACTTCTGTCTTCCCTGCCGCATTGCCTGCAGTGACTATGCCGTCGCCATCCACAGAGGCCAAGGCCTTGTCTTTCACGTCCCATTCCACCGTGCTATAGGAATTCAGCCCCTCCAGCTTCACCTTCTGGCTCTGCCCCAGGCTCAGGACAGTGGCGCCAGAGGCAGCCTTTGGCTTGGATACTTTCACATTGGTGAGGTATTCCTGGGCAGAGCCGTCAGAATAGCTTACCATTGCCGTAACTTTGGCAGACCCTTCCTTCTTGCCTGTCAGCACGCCTTTCTTGCTGACTTGCGCCACGGATGGGTCGGAAGAGGACCACTCTGTCCCTGCTATCTCAAGGCCCTCTTTCTCTATATTTTTCAGGGTCAAGCTTTTCTTGGCCTTCACGGCGACAGCTGCCTGCTGCTGCACAATCCCGCTGTCTATCACTTCAATGCCACACTCTGCCTCGCCTTTCACCCATTGGCCGTCCACCATTACCTTGTAAGAGGCCTTTAAGGTAACCTGGCCGGCCTTTTTGGCCGTCACCTTGCATTCGTTCCCGGAAGCGGAAATCTTCGCAACGCCCTTAGAGCCCTCTTCCAGGGAGAAGGATACGGAATCCTGCCCTGACACGTTCTTCAGATACAGAACTGCGCTCTTTCCCTTCATCAGCCTCTGTGTGCTGTGATTCAGCTTATGGTTGTTGCTGATAACCTGAACTTCGCAGGTAGCCTTTGCGCCTGGGACAGCCGCCGTGATTTTGGCCTTCCCGGCTTTCAGCCCTATAATCGTCCCATCCTTGTCCACCTTGGCGATCTTGGAATTGGAAGAAATCCATTCCAGCTCTTTTACCGGGGTGGCGGCCGCTTTGATCCTGCATGTGTTCTCCTCAAACAAGACGGCAGCCTGGGTGTTTAATTTAACGGATGACTTCTTGACTGTGACCTGGCACTGCCGCTCCACCCCATTGCAGGAAGCCGTAATGGTCGCCTTCCCTGCCTTCTTAGGCTTTACCTTGCCCTGGGAGGTCACCTCAGCCACCTTGGGGTTGGAGGACTTCCATTGGATGCTGCCCTTGGGGGAAGCCGTAGCTTTCAAGGTGATGGCGCTATTCAGATAAACTGTGGCCTTGTTCTTTAATGTCAGCTCTGCATTTTTCACCACCACCTTGCAGGAAGCCGCAATGCCGTCCACCTCAACTGTCACCTGGGTCTCCCCGGCTTTTAATGGCGTGACCTTCCCCTTGCTGTCCACTGCGGCGACTTCCGGGTCAGAGGAAGACCACACAGCCTTGCCCTGGGAGGCCGTCACTGCCTTCAGCCTTTTCGCCTGCCCTATGTATAAGGTAAGGGAAGTCTTGTCCAAAGCAACGGCTTCCCCCACTGTAATGAAACAAGACACCGTGCCTGTCTTTATGCCTTCCTCTGTGGACAAGGTATATGTGGCCGTAACAGAAGCCTGCCCTGCTTTATGCGCCGTTACAATCCCATCCCCGTCTACGGAAGCCACTTCCTCACAGTCA
>CAOKUK010000119.1 GCA_948472595.1 uncultured Eubacterium sp. | reverse complement strand
CCTCATCCTCATGGAGCATCCCTTCTGCATAACGGATATGGCTGCGCTCCAAAAACTCCCTGCGATAAAAATACCTGGGCTGGGAAGAAAGCCAGTCCCACGCCTCCATCCAGGAAACCAGCAAGCTGCGCCCATCCATCACCTCAGGGTATTCCTTTCGGAATGCGCCCCGGCTTGCATGAAACTTCTCCTCCAATGCTTTCGTCTCATAGAGGAACGAGGCGCCAAATACCTGCACCTCCAAATTCTCCCTCTCCGCCCTTTCCCATAATGCCCCCAAAGCGTCTTCCCGAATCATATCGTCGGAATCCAGAAAATACACATACTTTCCCTGAGCCAGCGCAAGCCCTCGGTTCCTTGTGGCCGCAAGCCCCTGATTCCTTTCATTCTCATAAAGCCGCATCCTAGGCTCTTCTTTTGCCAAGGACTTTACCACTTCCCAGGACCCATCCTGCCCTGCGTCATGAATGCAGATCATCTCCAAATCCCTGCAATCCTGCGCCATCACGCTGCGCAGGCAGTCCTCCACATAAGGCTCCACATTGTATACTGGAACGATTACGGAAACCTTCATCAAAACACCCCCTCTGCATCCGGGCTATGCTCCGGGATACGCTTGCACATGGGCGGGTAATGGTAATACTCGTAATAAGCCCTTTTTAAATAGGCCTCTGCATCCGCCGGAACCCTTGCCTCCATATCCCCCAATTTCATCCGATTGCCGCCTTGAAACCACTCCCGGCTATAACGGGTGTGGATAAAGGGCAGGAACCCATTTGACATAAAATAATCCTTTGTCTCCTTTTTCTCATGCATCGTGCAAATCCTGTCATGCAGCCAAAAGATGCATTTGGCAGGAACAGCCTTCCCCAATCCAGAGAGGAGGCGAACCGAGATGCGGGTCCAAAAATCCCTGCATTGATATTCTTCCCTGCAAAAAATCGCCCGATGCCCCATGCCAAGCCCATACACCCCCCGCACCAGCAGCATCTGGAGCTTATGCCGATAGGGATTGTCTGAGGCTTTGTCCAAAATAAAGATATCAAGCGGAAGATGGTTCTCCAGATCCTTTCGGCATTTTCCCCTGACCTTCCGAAACACATTCCCCGGAACCGTCTCCTTGGTATAGAGGATACGGCACATGAAATCCAAAAACGCCCCACCCCCCATCTCGGAGCAATCCAGATACCGGAAACCCTCCCCAAGCTCTGCGGGGGCTATTTTCTGAAACCGCTGGAAATCCGCCCTGGTCATGGCAATATCAATATCATCGTCCCATGGGATGATATCCCCATGCCGCAGCGCCCCCAGCAGCCCCCCGAATACGAGAAAATAGGAAATCCCATGCTTTTCACAGATACGGTCTGCTTCTGCAAGGAGAAGGTACAAAATGCGATGGATGTGCGCCAGATATTCCCGCTCCTGACGGCACAGCCCGGACACATCCACCGTCCGCTCTTCCTGCCCCTCCTCCCCAACGGTAAATGCGCACACTTCCTCCCCGCAGGCTTTCACAGAAACCTCCGTCCCTGCTTTTGCCGCAATCTTTATCCTAAGCCCAGACTTGCGTATCCCAGGATCTTTCAATGACGCCTGGAATTCTCTCGTAAACTCCTGCCCCTCCACATGGCTGACCACATATGGGTCCTCATCATAAAGCAATTCTGCATGTTCTGTGCGAACCGCCCCCAAGTACTGAATCGTAACCGGCGGGTCCCCAAGAGAGTTCACCGTAACATCATACCCTCTCGCATCGAATAAATCCACCATATCCTCGCCCCTATCCTGCCTTTCCATAAATTGCGCTCCATGCCTGGCTGTCCTGCGCTGCTTCCTACACCGCTCCCTTATCTGTCGCCGCTTCTTTTTTCCATATACGCCTTTAGAATCATCTCCGCCGTCCCCTTGTCAAAAGAGTCCTTCTTTTCATCTGGCACCTGCGCCAAAAGCCCATCCAAATCTTCCATTTTCACCTGGCCGCTGCGGCAAAACATCTCCGCATAGCTTGGCGTAAGCCCATGCTTTGCCGAAAGATAATACTCCGCCCGAAAGCCCCACAAGTTGTCCGGCTGCATAGAATGCGCCAGCCGATCTGCCGCTTCCTGCAGGATGGCCACCTGGTAACGCTTCCCATAATTCTGGTTCAGATATTCCGCAAACCCTTCAATGGCCAAGTTCCCTGCCCCCTTTCCAATTCCAAGCAGGGTCCCGTCTATCATCAAATCCCGCCGCATCCCCATCCGCAGAGCCTCCGCCGCATTTTGGAAAGAAAGCTGCATATTGTTATGGGTATGGAGCCCCAGGCTGACCCCTTCCGGCAGCAGGCCGTCCGCCAGACCCATCCGCCTCCTGATATCCTCCGGATGCATGGAGCCAAAGCTGTCCACAATATAAAATGCCTTCATGCCCTCGAGCCTCTCCTCCATCTGCCGGATAAGCATTTCCAGCTCGCTATCCGCATAACGGGTGCAAACCATAGGCTGCATCATCAGAAGGTATCCCTTTGCCAGGATTTCCCGCCCCATCTGCATCGCCCCTTGCGCGTCTTTTTTATGGAAGCAAAGGCGGACGCCGTCAATCCCGCCCTCAGTGCGCATCGGAAGCAAATCCATAGGATACTTCCCATAATCAATCATAGCCAGGTAGGCCACATGAGATTTCTTTCCTTCCAGCAGCCGATTCCTTTGAATGGCCTCTGTATCTGCATATTCACTCCGCCCCACAGGGCTCCCCTTCCCCGCATCCAGATACCCCAGCTCCACATATTCCACGCCGGAGCCTTCCATGGCTTCAACCATTGCCTGCATGGCTTCGCGCCCAAAGCAAAACCGATTTGCCCAGCCCCCATCCCGGAGCGTGCAGTCCAACATGGAGATTGCGCCCATACCATCACCACCTTATCTTCCGTACAGCGGCCATCAGAGGCTTGCTGTCCTTAAAGTCTTTCGTCCGAAAATACACCAGGCAAAACAGCAGGTTCGGCAGCGCCGCGCAGATTGCAGCCTGAATCGCAAACCCCGCCAAGCCCCCCAAAGAGACCCGGGATACGGCCATAAATGTCACCGCGGCAATAAGCCCTGCCACTATCGCATACTTCAAATGGGACGCCATATACGCAGCCAGCCCGCCTTCCGTAAAATAATGCCGGAACAATATCACCGCCCCGCCTACAAAATTAAACACAAAATAAGAAATCAGCGTCGCCAGGATAATGCCAAACAGCCCCAGCCTTTGCACCAGTGCCCAGTTCAAAATCAAGTTCGCCCAAGCCTCCGCAATGGAAAGATACCTTGCCTGCCACCATATCCCGGCAGATTCCGCATACAACGTCCGTATATCCCCCATTTTCAGCACATAAAAATAAACGGCAAACAGCGCCGCCACCGGAAACGGCAGCATCATCCCCTCCCCTACCCAAAGCGCCATAAAGGGCTGGTACAGGCACAACAGGCAAATGGAGCACCACCCGCTAATCCACATGAACAAGAAATTGATTTTATGCATGTCGCTGCGGTTCTTGCTTTTGGAATCCATTGCAATGCTGTTCCCCACCCCGCCTGCCATGGAGGTCCTTACAACCGCAAGCGCCATCACTACAGAATCCATGATGTAATAGTAATTTGCGTAAACAGCCGTGGCATGCAGGCCCAAATAAGCAGAAATAAAAATGGAATCAAAGGCGTCCCTAGACAGCACAGCCAGCTTGCGGATGGTAAGCCCCAGCACCTGTTTTCTCAGTTCCTGATATTGGCCAGGCTCCAGCTTCCCTCCTTTGAAATACATGGGGTACCGCTTTTGGGCGCATCTTGCGCACAGCAGGCTGTAAAACAGAGAGGCCGCCGGCATCATAAAGGCATACATATAATAATTCTGCGCAAAAAGAATGCTGCCTGCCTGGGCAAGGTACATGCACAGCTGCGTGAAAATGTGGATCCTGCCGCTGATATCCTCCCGCTGATAAGCTGTCAGCAAAGCCTTCCTGTCCGGGTACACAAAAAACCCAATGCAGGAATTGGACAGATAAATCAAATACAGCGCATAAATATTAATACCCTCAGGGACAGCCCCTTGTATCAGCCTGGGGAGAAAAGGCAAAAGCCCCATCCCTATGGCCATGACGGCAATCCCCACCACATGGTATGTCTTCACATAGAACGCCAAAAGGGCATTGATCTTGTCTGCGTCATTTTGGGCGATTGGCCCATACATACTATAGACAATCGCCGTGCCAAAGCCCATCTCCGCAAGGTTCAGCATCTGCAGAATGGAATAGAACAGCCCCGTCAGCCCCAGGTATTCCACCCCAATCAAATGGATTATCATAGTCCTGACAAGAAACGGCAGGAGCGCGCCTGAAATCTTATCAATCTCGCCTATGACAATATTCCGTCTTGTATTTTCAGAACGATTCAGCCTCATGGCACCCCACCCGTCAAAAATCAATCCTTTTCTTCAAAATTCAGCCTTTTCTCCTCCACCACAATCGGCCTGTGGATAACGCGGGTATTGATATTCATGATATATTCCCCCAGAACGCCCATGAAAAAAAGCTGCAAGCCGCCTATAAAAAATACGCCCAAAAGAAGGGGCGCAATCTCTGACGAAAAGCCGCTCCCGCTGACCAGCTTCTGAATCAGGCATAAAACCCCCAGAAAAAAACTAATCCCTGCGCACGCCATGCCTATCAACGTGCATATCCTCAGCCCAAACTTCGTATAGGAAGTAATGCTCAGCATAGCCGCATCGTATAAAGTGCTGAAATTATTATGCGTCTTTCCAGCGCGGCGCCTGGACTGCTCATACTCTACCGTCGCAAGCCGAAAGCCCGCCCCATATTCCGCCACAATCCCCCGCACAAGCGGGATTGGGTCGTCCAATTCCTTCAAAAGCGCAATGAATGTCTTGTCATAAAGGCCAAATCCCGTGAAATGCTCCAGCATCTGCACCTGGGACATGCGTTTCAGCAGCTTGTAATACACTGTCCGCAAGGCGTAAAGAAAGGGGCTCTCTCTGCTGGATGTCTTTATGCCGCTCACAATCCGATGCCCCTCCTCCCATTTTCGGACAAACTGCGGGATAATCTCCGGCGGATCCTGGAAATCGCAGCACATCGTAACTGTGCAATCCCCGGTAGTCTGGCACATTCCATGAAAGGGGGAATTAAACTGCCCAAAATTCGTCACATTAAAGATAGCCTTTATCTTTTTATTCCCTGCGCAAAGAGCCTCCAGCCTGTCCCTGGTGCCATCCGTAGAAGCGTTGTCAATAAACAGCAGCTCATAATCATACCCGGGCAGCTCCTCTTTTAATACTTTGATTACCGCCTCACTGATGGGAACCACATTCTCCACTTCATTATAACAAGGAATCATGACACTGATTTTCTTTCCCATTCTTCCATTCCTCTCATTCCCTCTGGCACCATGCGATGGTCTGCCGGATTCCCTCTTCAAAGGAATATTCCGCTTCAAACCCTGTGTCTTTCTTCAGCTCTGAAATGTCCGCACATAAATACATCACCTGCTTCGGCCCGTAAGGCAGCCTTCCAATGCCCAAGGGCAGCGCCGGGTCAACGCAGTCCCGTATCATCTTTGCATATTCCCGCAAAGGTCGGCACTCCCCGCTCCCCAATGGGTACACCTTGCCGGAAACGCCCCGCTCCCCCAAGAAATAAAAGGCCTTCCCCGCATCTTTCGCATAAAGGTAATCCCAAAGCTGCTCCCCTTTTGACAATGCAGGCTCCCTGCCTTGGAGCAGCTGGCGGATTACCGACGTCACCATCGTGTAATCATTATCGCAAGGGCCGTAGACGCTCAAAACCCTGCACCAGACATGCGCCATCCCCAACTGGCCACAGAGCGCCCGGCTCATCTGCCCTGCACAAAGCTTGGCCATGCCATACCCGCTCTCGGGAAACGTTGGCGTGTCCGCACGAAGCTTTCCCTCGCTCCTCCCATATTCCGCCTGAGAGCCTGCGCCCACAAACCTGCCGCACCCCATGGCATCAGCCGCATACACGGCGTCCAAGGTATAGCGGACATTCTCCAACTGCCTTTCCATATTATCCCTGCTGTTCCCAAACGTCCCATCCCATGCCAAAAAGAAGCAGACGTCATAATCCCTCTCCCCCACAAGTTCCGGCAATCGCCTCACCTCATCCAGATTGCAGAACACCGTCTTTACCAAATCTGACTTCGGCAATCCCCCCATCCGCTTTGACCCTCTATGGCACACTGCCAGGACCTCTGCCCCATGATTTATGCACTGCTCAATCAGCGCCGTCCCAATTGCCCCTGTAGCCCCTATCACCATTGCCTTCTTCATCCATCCATGCCCCTTAACCGCAAATCTCCCTTTATCTTTTCATACTCTTCCCGCTCCAAAAACGGCGCCATATCGTCCAACGGCGGCGACACAATCCTCCCGTCTTCCAAAACCTTAGAAGACAATTTAGGCTCAAAATTCTGCCCCGCATCCACCACCACTTCGCAAAAAACGGGTCCCTCCATCCCCATCGCTTTTTTTGCCAAAGCCTGCGCCTGCCTTACATCGTCAATCCTCAAGTAGGGAATCTGATAGGCGAAAGCAATCCTCTCCGCCTCCGGGAAGCTAATGCCATTCTCCTTAGAGACCCCCGCCAAAGGCGATTCAAACGCATTCCTCTGTGTTTGGCGGATAGAGTGGTAGCCCTGGTTATTCAAATAAAACACCTTCAGGTTCCACTGGTGATAAACCACTGTCTGCAGCTCCTGCAGATTCATCTGGAAGCTGCCATCCCCATCCAGACAGGCCACAGGCCCGCCCTTTCTTGCCACGGCAGCCCCAATGGCCGCCGGGAACCCATACCCCATAGCCGCGCAGCCGGAATTCGTAAACAGCCTCTGCCCCCTTTTTACCTCACAAGCCTGAAACCCCATCACACAGGCAGAGCCATTCCCGCAGACTACCGTATCCCCTTCTTCCAAAGCCGCAAAAAATTCCTTCAAAAAGGCATAGGGGTTCATTGGCTTTGGAATCCTGTAAAATTCCGGCCTGACAGCCGGATAGCGCCGGTCAATCTCTTTGCACCACCTCAGCCATTTCCCCTGGCTTTCTGTCTGCACATTGCCTTTGCGGCTGCAAATGGCGCAAAGCACATCCTTCACGTCTGCATGGATTGGCATATCCACATCCACCGTAGGCTTATGCAGCTCATTTTCATCAATGTCCACCACAATCTTATAAGCGCCCTCCGCAAACTGATGGCGGTTATAGCTGATCATCCGAAGGTTCATCCTGCATCCTAAGACCAACAGCAAATCACAATTCTGCACAATAAAATTGCCGCCCCTGGTGCCCACAGTGCCCGGCTTGCCGCAGAACAGCGGATGGGACTGCCACAGCAAATCGTGGGCATTCCACGCAGTGAGGACTGGAACCTTAAGCTTGTCTACGCACTCCAAAAACACATCATAGGCGCCCGCCAGGCGAATCCCCGTCCCTGCCAGAATCACCGGGCGCTTTGCCTGCTGCAGCTTCTCCAATATTTCCTCCGCCATAAGCCCGTCAAAGGCCGGGCGCTCTTCCATCCCCTCCGCCACAGGGTCGAACCCCGCCAACTCCGTTTCCTCAATCACCGCCGCCTGCACATCCAGCGGGATATCCAGCCACACCGGCCCTGGCCTCCCAGTTGCCGCCAGGAAAAGAGCCTTCTCCAAATGGTACCTGATTTCCGAAGGCTCTGTCACCATATAGGCATATTTTGCCATGGTTCTGGCCACATCCACAATTGGGAATTCCTGATCCCCCAATTGCCGC
>CAOKUK010000118.1 GCA_948472595.1 uncultured Eubacterium sp. | reverse complement strand
AGCTGCTGCTTCATCAACGACGCCAAGGAGGAGAGCATACAGGCCATCCTGGAGATGGCAAGGCACAAGGACGCCGGCACTTGCAAGGCGCTGATTGTGGCAGGCTGCCTAGCGCAGCGTTACCGGGATGAGATTATCAAAGAAATCCCCCAAGTGGATGCAGTTTTGGGCACCAACTCCTATGGGGAGATAGCAGAAGCCTTGGAGGCGGCGTCAAAGGGGCGCCGGTATGAGTCTTACGGCTCTTTGGAGGGGCTGCCCAGCATAGAGGCGAAGCGTTCCCTGACCACCGGCGGGCATTATGCCCATTTAAAGATTGCCGAGGGCTGTGACAAGAACTGCACCTACTGCATCATCCCCAAGATACGGGGGCGCTACCGCAGCGTGCCTATGGAGGAGCTGGTGGGGCAGGCCAGGGATTTGGCCGCCCAGGGCGTCCGGGAGCTGATTTTGGTGGCGCAGGAGACGACTTTGTACGGCGTGGACCTCTATGGGGAAAAATGCCTGCACAAGCTGCTGGACGCTTTGGCAGAGATACCGGGCATCTATTGGATTCGGGTGATGTATTGTTACCCGGAGGAGATTTACCAGGAACTGATTGACGCCATGAAGCGCAGCCCCAAAATTTGCCATTACCTGGATATGCCTATCCAGCATGTCAGCGATGGGCTCTTAAAGCGGATGGGGCGGCGCGCCACCAAGGCGGAGCTGGCGGCCAAGATTGCCCATCTGAAAGAGGAAATCCCGGACATCGCCCTGCGCACCACATTGATTAGCGGCTTCCCTGGAGAGACCCAGGAAATGCATGAGGAGCTGATGTATTTCCTCAATGAGGCGGAATTTGACCGGCTGGGCGTATTTCCCTACTCCCCGGAGGAGGGCACTCCGGCGGCCGAGTTCCCAAATCAGGTGGAGGAAGGGCAGAAATCTGCATGGCGGGACGAGATTATGGAACTGCAGGAAGAAATTATTTTCGATAAAAATGAGGAGATGGCAGGAAAAGAGCTGTGGGCCATGGTGGAGGGGAAGGTGGACGGGGAGAATGCCTATGTGGGCAGAACCTACCGGGATGCGCCAGAGATTGACGGCTATATCTTCCTCCATACGGACGAAGTCCTGGTGACAGGGGATTTTGTCCGGGTGCGAGTGACAGGGGCCTATGAATATGATTTGATAGGAGAGGTGATGGAATGAATCTGCCGAACAAGCTGACCATATTGCGGGTGGTTTTGATTGTGCCCTTCGTGGCGTGCATGCTGCTGCCAGGGCTTGGGGACGCCGGGATGTATGCGGCCGTGGCGTTCTTTGTGGTTGCAAGCCTTACAGACCTGCTGGACGGGAAAATTGCAAGAAAGTATAATTTAGTGACAAATTTCGGGAAATTTATGGACCCCTTAGCGGATAAACTTTTAGTGGCGGCAGCATTGATCTGCCTGACGGCCAACGGCAGCCTGTCCGCTTGGATTTCCATTGTCATTATCAGCCGGGAATTTATCATCAGCGGCTTCCGCCTGGTGGCTTCGGACAATGGGATTGTGATTGCGGCAAGCTATTGGGGGAAGTTCAAGACCACCTTTCAAATGGTGATGATTGTCATGCTGATTCTGGATTATGAGAATCGCATATACCAGGCCTGCGCAGAAATCGTCACCTATGTGGCGCTGGCCTTGACGGTGATATCCCTGGTGGATTATATCGCCAAGAACCGGGAGGTCTTGAAAGAGCAGAAATAAAAGCAAATGGATAGGAGCATGAGGATCATGACAGTAGAATTGATTTGTGTAGGGACGGAGCTTTTGCTGGGGAACATCGTCAACACGAATGCAGCGTTCCTCTCAGAGCAGTGTGCGATGCTGGGGCTTTCCATGTATTACCAGAGCGTGGTGGGGGATAACCCTGGAAGGCTCCGGGGGCTTTTGGAGGCTGCGAAGGAGCGCTCGGACATTATTATCCTGTCTGGCGGGTTAGGGCCGACCCAGGATGACCTGACCAAAGAGACAGCGGCTTTGGTGATGGGGAAAATGCTGGTGGAGGACAGCCGGGCCAGGGAAGAGATTGAAAGGTTCATGTCCAAGAGGGGGCGTGAGATTACGGAGAACAACTGGAAGCAGGCCATGGTGCCAAAAGGCTGCAAGGTGCTTTACAACCCCAATGGGACTGCGCCGGGGATGATTATGGAAGAAGGAGGCACCTATATGATTCTGCTGCCGGGGCCGCCCAATGAGCTGGTGCCTATGTTCCAAGAGCAGGTCTACCCTTACCTCCACAGCCTGCAGCCGGAAGTCATCTGCTCTAAGATGGTAAAGCTGTGCGGCATTGGGGAAAGCTCTGCGGAGACCCAGATCCTGGATTTGATTGAGTCGCAGCAGAACCCCACGGTTGCGCCTTATGCCAAGACCGGGGAGGTGCACCTGCGCATTACGGCGAAGGCAGAGAGCGAGGCTGCGGCCTATGCGCTGATTGAGCCGGTGGAGGAGGAGCTTCACAAACGCTTTGGGAGCCTGATTTATACGGACGACCCCAAGGTGACTTTGGAGATGGCTATAGGGGAGCTTTTAGCCAAGCGCCAGCTCACCGTGACCACGGCGGAATCCTGCACAGGGGGGCTGCTGGCAGGGAGGCTTGTGAATGTGCCGGGGATTTCAGAGCATTTTAAGGAAGGGCACATCACCTATTCCAACGAGGCCAAGGAAAGAATCCTGGGTGTCTCCCATAGCACGCTGGAGCAATACGGCGCAGTCAGCCCGCAGACAGCCGAAGAGATGGCAAAAGGCGGCGCTAAGGCGGCAGGGGCGGACATCTGTGTGGCCGTGACAGGGATTGCGGGCCCAGACGGCGGCACGGAGGACAAGCCTGTGGGCCTTGTCTATATCAGCTGCTGCTGCATGGGGAAGGTATTGACCCAGAAGAACCTGTATACCGGAGGCCGCGGCAAAATCCGGGAATACTCCGTGGCCAGCGCATTGACATTGCTGCGCCAGGCCATTTTGGAATTATTTTGAAAGAGGTACGGATATGAGGATAATAGCAGGCAAGGCGCGCCGCCTTCCCTTAAAGACAGTCCCTGGCATGGACACCCGCCCCACGTCGGACCGCATCAAGGAGACGCTTTTCAATATTTTGGCGCCGCAGCTTCCGGGCTGCTGTTTTTTAGATTTGTTTGCAGGGAGCGGACAGATTGGCTTAGAGGCTGCCAGCCGGGGAGCCAGGAAGGCAGTGCTTGTGGAGAATGATTGGAAGGCTGCGGCCTGTATCCGGGAGAACATCGCTTTCACGAAGCTTGCAGACAGCTGCACCCTCCTTAAGAGGGACGTTGTTTCCGCCATCCATTGGATGGAGGGGAAGGAGGTCTTCGACATTGTGTTCCTAGATCCCCCTTATGGGAAGGGCTTCGAGGAGGGGGCGCTCCAGGCTTTGGCAGGCTCAAGCCTGATTACGGAAGAGACGCTGGTCATTTTGGAGGCAAGGCTGGACTTCGATTCCTCCCAGGCAGAGGGATGGGGGTATGCGGTCACGAGGGAGAAGGCCTACAAGACCAACCAGCATTTGTTTTTACAGTTAAAATAAAAATTAGCGCGCTTTTTGGCTGCCGTCTGGGGGCGCGCTAAGGGAGTGGATATGAGAAGAGCGATTTACCCGGGAAGCTTTGACCCGGCTACATATGGACACATTGATATGATTGAGCGTTCTGCGCAGATTGTAGATGAATTGGTAGTTGCGGTTTTGATAAATAGTGCAAAAAGCCCATTGTTTTCTGTGGAGGAACGTGTTAGTATGTTAGAAGAAATAACAGGGCACCTCCCCAATGTGCAGGTCCGTTCCTTCAATGGGCTTTTGATTGACTATGCCAGGGAAGTGGGGGCTTCTATCATTATACGCGGGCTTCGGGCTGTCACGGATTTTGAGTATGAGCTCCAGATTGCCCAGACAAACCGCATTGTCAATTCACAGATTGACACGGTTTTCCTGACTACCAGCCTGGAATACGCCTATTTAAGCTCTACAATTGTGAAGGAGGTGGCTTCCTATGGGGGCGACATTTCCCACTTTGTGCCGGAGGGGCTGATAGATAGGATTTATGCAAAATACCCTGTGGCGGGGCATCAAAGGAGCGGAATATGAACAGTAAAATAGAGCAGATGATTGAGGAAATAGAAGAGTATATAGAAAGTTGCAGGTATCAGCCCCTGTCCAATTCTAAGATTTTGGTGAACCGGGATGAGATGCTGGAGCTTTTGTCAGAGCTTCGGCGGCGCGCGCCGGATGAGATTAAGCGCTGCCAGAGAATCATCAGCCAGCAGGAAAAGATTTTGGCAGACGCCAAAGCCAAAGCGCAGGACATTATTTCCCGGGCAGAGGTGCAGAACACGGAAATGGTCAGCGAGCACCAGATTATGCAGCAGGCCTATGCCCAGGCCAATGAGGTGGTGGCATATGCCTCGAAGCAGGCGCAGGATATCTTAGACGCCGCTTCCGCAGATGCGTACGATATACGGATGAACGCAATCCAGTATACGGATGACGTGCTCAAGAGCCTTGAGGATATCGTGGGGAATACGCTGCAGACCACCAAAGCCAGGACAGACAACCTGCTGAATTCCCTGCAAGGCTGCTATGAGATGGTGACTATCAACCGGGCGGAGCTGAGCGCCGTGCAGGAGGAAGAGCCTCCTGTGGAGGATGGGAGCGAGCCAGAGGGGGCGGAAGGAGAGCCTGAGGAAGGGGCAGAGGGAGAATAAAGGGAGCCATTAGGATACATAGAGGGAGGCCAAGGCGAAGGACAGCATGGCAGACAGTGCTTTTGTCCAAATGTAAGGCAGGATGGAAAAGCCGGCGTTTTTGACCATGGAGGAGGTCTGTGCCAAGCCGGAGAGCCCGCCAAAGGCGGCATAAGCCATTAGGAGGGGATAGGCGGTTTGGAAATCCAAGCCCTGCCTTGCCGTGTAGGCGGCTCCATTGGTGATTTCCGTAAAACCAATGAGCAGGCATTTTGCCAGAGGCGCCTTTAGGGGGAGCAGCGCAGCCATCTGTGCCAAGATTGCGAACATGACGATGTAGCCTCCCAGCTTCGCCAAGGTCTCAAAGCCGTTCATAATGCCGGCATCTATGATTTGGAAATTCATGGATGCGGGCTTTTTTTGCGTGCCCTCTAAGGGGGAGGAGAAACGGCGGTTCCAGTTTTGGAGCATGTAGAGGGCAAGGGGCGGGGCGTACAGGATGAAGTAGGTGGGGAGCCTGAGGCCAGGGCGCCCCAGGCAGTCGTTTAGGATGAAGCTGCTGATGAACATGGGGCTGATGTTGTTGCAGGCGCAGTAAAGGCGCTGGCCTTCTTCCAAGGTCATTTTTTCGGATTCCACCAGCTCTGCTGTGATTTTGCTCCCCATGGGGAAGCCGAACAGCATACCGGCGGCCAAGGGGAATACCCCGGCGCTGCTGATGGGGAGTATATTTCTTAAGGGGCGGTGCAGGGTACGGGCCAGGCCGTCTAAGATGCCTGCGTGGATTAGGATATAGGAAAGGATGGAAAAGGGCAAGAGGGTGGGCAGCAGCTTCTCCTGCCAAAGGCCAAGGCCTAAGGCGGCGGCTTGGACGGCTTCTTGGGGGAAGACGAGTATGTAAAGTAAAAATGCAATGGCGAAGATGGCGTAGATGGATTTTTTCATAAATGTTGCAGCCTTTCTCTGGCTTGATTTCCCAGGGACATTATATTATAATGGTTTGTTGGACAGTTTATTTTATGACGGGGAAGCATAAATATGACTTTTTTGGGCATATGCTAGGAATATTCAAACATATTGTTAATAAGTATGGAGGTCATTGATTATGGGAGTTTGTGAGCATTTGGAGCCTAAGAGGGTGTTCCATTATTTTGAGGAGATATGCAGTATTCCCCATGGCTCAGGGAATACAGGGGCAATCAGCGATTACTGTGTGTCCTTTGCAAAGGCGCATAATCTGGAATGGCTGCAGGATGGCAGCGGGAATGTGATTCTGTTCAAGGGGGGCTCTAAAGGATATGAGGCGTCAGAGCCAGTGATTATCCAAGGGCATATGGATATGGTTTGCGAAAAGGAGGAGGGCGCATCCATTGATTTTGAAAAGGATGGGCTGGATTTATATGTGGAAGGGGATTTCCTGCGGGCGCGGGGAACCACCCTTGGAGGGGACGATGGCATTGCCCTGGCCTTTGCCTTTGCATTGCTGGAGGATGATGAGCTGCCCCACCCGCCCTTGGAGGCAGTGTTCACGGTAGATGAAGAGATTGGGCTGCTGGGGGCGGAAAAGATTGACCTTTCTATCTTAAAGGGCAGAAAGCTTCTGAACTTGGATTCCGATGAGGAAGGGGTTTTCTTTACTAGCTGTGCCGGAGGGGTGCAGGCGGAGTGCAAGATTCCCATGGAGCGGGAGAGGAAGGAAGGGCTTTTGTATGAGGTGAAGGTGTCTGGCCTCCGGGGCGGCCATTCCGGCGCGGAAATCCATAAGGAGCGGGGGAACGCCGTCGTCTTGATGGGGCGCCTTCTGGAGGCCTTGGGGGAGGAAATCCCCTATTCCATTGTGTCATTAAAGGGCGGGCTGAAGGATAACGCCATCCCCCGAGAAGCCAGCTGTGAGATTCTGCTGGAGACGCCGCAGCTTTCTGCAAAGGGCGGCGAGGGGCAGGAAGGGAGCCTGGAGGAATGGGAAAGCCGGCTGCAGGAGGCCATAAGCAGGGTGAGCCGGGAGTGGAAGAAGGAATGGCGCAGCACAGACAGCCAGGTGTCCGCTTCTTGCCGGCGAATGGGGGAAGGGGTTCAAGAAGCTTTGTCTTCTGCTTCCCAGGAAAAGGCCGTGTTCTTTTTGCGCATGATGCCTTGGGGGGTGCAGCATATGAGCATGGATATCCCAGGCTTGGTGGAGACTTCCCTGAACCCGGGGATTTTGGCTTTGGAGGAGGGGTTCCTCTCGCTTTGCGTTTTTGTGCGCAGCAGCGTCACTGGCAGGAAATATGAGGTGGCGGGGCGCTTGCGGCTCCTTACGGAATTTTTAGGCGGGGAGGTTCGTTACAGCGGCGATTACCCAGCCTGGGAGTACAAGGCGGATTCGCCCATGCGGGAGCTTTTGGTGGGCATCTACCGGGAATTGTTCCAGGAGGAGCCTAAGATACAGGCAATCCATGCGGGGTTGGAATGCGGGATTTTTTCGGGGAAGGTCGAAGGGCTGGACTGCATCTCCTTTGGCCCTGATAATTTTGACATCCATACGCCCAAGGAGCATTTGAGCATTTCCTCCACGGAGAAAGTCTGGAAATTGATTTTGGAATTTATGAAGCGTAGCGTCTAGGGAAGGGATGGCGTATGAAAAAAAGGCTGTGCATAGGCTTGCTGATTCTTGCTGCGCTGGTCTGCTTTGCGGCGACGCTGACTGGCCGGCTGCAGCATGTAGCCAGGGTAGCCCACCTGCTGGAGGAGGAAGAGGCCATGGGGCTCCTGCGGCAGCAGGAAGTCCCTGCCGAGAGCTATGAGTCCTTTTGCGACTATGAGGAGGACTCATCCTATTCGAAGTATAGCTATCTCTTAGGCGGGATTCTGTCAGGAGAGGGAGGGGTACGGGAGCTGGATGCGTACCTGGGGCTGCTGTACCAATACTATCCGCAGAAGGTGCGGGAAATGGAGAGGTATGAAAGGGCGGTCTGGGAGGATTTGCAGTATTTCCCCATCCCCCTCCCCAGGCAGGGCAGCCAGCTTGGCACTTCTTATGAAAATTCCTGGATGTTTGACCGCAGCTTTGGGGGGAACCGGGGGCATGAGGGGACGGATATCATGGCCTCCCTCAACGAGAGGGGGCGCTACCCGGTGGTCAGCATGACGGATGGGGTGG
>CAOKUK010000117.1 GCA_948472595.1 uncultured Eubacterium sp. | reverse complement strand
GCGCTGGAAGAGGCCTGCCGCACTGGGAAGGGATACCAGATGGTATTGCTGGATTGGAGGATGCCGGGGCTGGACGGCATTGAGACGGCGCGGAGGATCCGTTCCCAGGCAGGCAGCCCTGTGCCTATTTTATTCCTGACGGCTTATGATGGGGAAGAGGTACAGGAAGAGGCGTTCCACATAGGGAATGCGGATGTCCTTGCCAAGCCGTTCTTCGTCTCGGCATTTAAGGAGAAGATCCTGAAAATGCAGATGGAACATAAAGGGGATGAGGCGCTGCCAGGGGACGAAGGATGCATGAGCATTGAAGGGCTGCACCTGCTGGTGGCGGAAGATAATGAGATCAATGCGGAGATTTTATCTGAGTTATTAAGCATAGAGGGTGTGACCTGCGAGGTTATGGAAAATGGGAAATTAGCTGTGGAACGTTTCAGCGGCGCTGCGGAAGGGGAGTTTGACGCAATCCTGATGGACGTCCAGATGCCGGTCATGAACGGATATGAGGCCACAAAGGCAATCCGGGCTCTGGAGCGCATGGATGCCAAGGAAATCCCGATTATTGCGATGACAGCCAACGCTTTTGCAGAGGATGTGAAGGACGCCCTGGACGCAGGCATGAATGTCCATTTGTCAAAGCCCATCGACATGGGGCTGTTACGGGAGACACTGAACCAATTATATAAAGAGAGAGGGATTGTAGATGGGAATTTTTCAGAACAGGAACATTAGGAAATCATTCGCAGCCTGCCTGGCAGGGATGGCGGTGTTTATGGCCGCCTGCGGGGCATGGGATGTTGAAGATAAAAACCTGATTAGGGACGATGGGGAAGGCAAGAAAAACGTGAATTTATTCGGCCCCATGGAAAAATCCCAGCCGGATAAGACGAATGTGGCGAGAACCGCCTTTGACCTGACGGTTGGCAAGGCGGAAGAAGATTTAGGCCTGACTGTGGAATATCGGACTTACACGGCGGAAAATTACCAGGAGAGGACCTACGATGAAGTGTGCCTTGACCGGGTGCGCAATCAGATGGATGATTTGTACTTGCTGAATCCGGATACGCTTCTGGCTTTGGGGCTGGAAGGGAAGCTTTTGGATCTGTCCGGGCTTGAGAATGCGAAAAACTTAAGGGATGTGGTGAGGGCTGCGAATACGGTGGATGGAAAGCTGGTGGGCATCCCCCAGGAGGTAGTGGCTTATGGCCTGTTTGTGAACAAAGACATGTTCGACCGGTATCACCTTTCCCTGCCCAACACCCCGGAAGAGTTCCTGGAATGCTGCAGGGTATTCAAGGAAAACGGGATTGAGACGCCTGTTGGGGCGAACCGCTGGTGGCTGGAGACGTTTGTCTTCGCCCAGGCTTATGCAGACCTTTATAATGGCGGCGACACAGAGGCGGAGATAGAGGCCCTGAATAAAGGGGAAAAGAAATACAGTGATTATATGCGCACTGGGTTTGAGTATTTGAAGGAAATGATGGATTTGGGGTATATTGATGCAAAGAAAGCCCTTACTTATGAGGCAATCGAGGGGGAGGGGCCAGATTTCCTGGCGCAGAAAACGCCGGTTGTAATGGCTTATTGGGGGGCGGCCAACGCAGAGACAGCCTATGGGAACACGGATTTTAACATGCAGGTCATCGGGTTCCCAAGCAGCCGCGGGCAGATGCCGGTAGTGCCGATTACGGGATATGGGATAGCCGCAGGCGCAGAGCACGAAGAAGATGCGAAGGCAGTTTTGAACTACATTGTGTCGGACGAATCCCTGCGGCTGTATGCAGAGACCAACAAGGTGATTTCTCCTTCTAAGAATGTCCAGGTGGAATGCGTCCCTGCCTTGCAGCCTTTGAATGACAGGATAGAAGAGAATGTCTATGTGCTGGGCTCTAATGCAGGCATGAAGGTGGAGCAATGGGGGAATACGTGCCTGATTGTGCGGGAGCTTATGGAGGGTGCGACAGTGGACGAGTGCATGGCGCGGTTTGATGAGCTGCAGGAGGAATCCTTAAAGAAGGGGAGGTAATGCCCTGCTTCCCATTTTTTGGCAGTTCATGAATGGCGCAGAATGCATACGATAGGGTAGGGCGTAGCTGCTAAGGGGGAGCATGCCTAATTTTTTAAAATACCAGTTCCAAATCCCAGCCTTTTATGATAGAATAGTACCTGATTGTAAGGAAGCAAGGGAAAATCCATGATAGAAAGGAAGGCTAAGGCTAAGCCTTAGGAGTGAAAAAATGGTAAAAGTAGTGAAGTTTGGAGGGAGTTCGCTGGCGAATGCCAGCCAATTTTCCAAAGCCGGGAAAATCATCTGTTCGGAGGAAAGCCGCAGGTACGTGGTGCCGAGCGCGCCTGGGAAGCGGAATGCGAAGGACACCAAGGTGACGGATATGCTCTACCGGTGCTATGAAATGGCGGAGGCGGAGGAAAATTTCATGCCTTTGCTGAAGAAAATCCAGGAACGTTTCGATGCAATTATCAATGGCTTGAATATGGCCTTATCCCTCAATGAGGAATTCGGATTGATTGCGGAGAATTTTAAGAATAAGGCAGGGGCGGATTATGCAGCCTCCCGGGGGGAATACTTGAACGGGAAGATTATGGCGAGCTACCTGGATTATGAATTTGTCGATGCGGCGGAAGTCATCCGTTTCAAGGCGGACGGGGAATTTGATGCGGAGAGCACCAACGAAATCCTGGCCGGGCGCCTGAGCGGCTGCGAGCGCGCCGTCATTCCAGGGTTCTACGGCGCAAAGGAGGACGGCACAGTCAAGACCTTTTCCAGGGGCGGCTCGGATATTACAGGCTCCATTGTGGCGAAGGCAGTGCGGGCGGATATCTATGAGAACTGGACGGACGTTTCCGGATTTTTGATTGCGGACCCAGGGATTATTGAGAACCCGGAGGTCATCAAGGTCATTACATACCGGGAATTGCGGGAGCTTTCCTACATGGGAGCCACTGTCCTCCATGAGGACGCCGTATTTCCGGTGCGCAAGGAAGGGATTCCCATCAATATCCGCAATACGAATAAGCCGGAGGATCCGGGCACGCTGATTGTGGAAAGCACCTGCCGCCAGCCGGATTATACGATTACGGGCATTGCCGGGAAGAAGGGCTTTGTGGCCGTCAATATTGAGAAGGATATGATGAATTCAGAAGTAGGGTTCGGGAGGAAGGTCTTATCTGCATTTGAAGACCATGGCATTTCCTTTGAACACGTGCCTTCCGGCATCGATACGCTGACCGTTTTTGTCCACCAGGAGGAATTCGAAGGCAAAGAGCAGCAAGTGCTCTCTGCCATCCACCGCTATGCCCAGCCAGACAGCATTGACCTGGAGGGGAACTTGGCTCTGATTGCCGTGGTGGGGCGTGGCATGCGGTCGACCAGGGGCACTGCCGGAAGGATTTTCTCTGCCCTTGCCCATGTCAATGTGAACGTAAAGATGATAGACCAGGGATCCAGTGAGCTGAATATCATTATCGGTGTGCAGAACAGCGATTTTGAGACGGCTATCCGGGCGATTTATGATATTTTTGTGGTGACGCAGATATAAGGGGCTGTGGAAAATGATGGCAGATAAGGATAGTACGGGGCAATTGCATAGAGACAGCCATGGCGGAGAGGGGCAAGGCGCAGGGAAGCGCCCCAGGGAGCGAAGATCCGCCGGCAGGGGAAGGCGGGGGAAGGAATTGAAATGGGATAAGCTGGACAACACGGCGAACCTATTTCCTGTCATTGCAGGGGAGAGCATGAGCAATGTGTACCGGATATCCGTTACGTTGAAGGAAGAAATCCGGCAAGAGCTCTTGCAGGAGGCATTGGAAATGGTGCTTCCATGGTTTGACGTATTCCAGGTGCGCATGCGCTATGGGATGTTCTGGTATTATTTTGAGACGAACCAGAAGCCTGCGCCCAAGGTAAAGGAGGAATACCGATACCCCTGCCAGTATATCTCCCCGAATCGGAACCGCAACTACCTGTTCCGGGTCAATTATTACAAGAACCGAATCAATCTGGAAGTTTTCCATGTGCTGACGGATGGGATGGGAGGCATCACCTTCCTGAGGGAGCTGACATACCAGTACTTAAGGCTTGCCCACCCTTCCCTGCGGGAACGGATGGGAGACGGCCTGTGCAGCGACACCTCCTTAAGCCGCGAGGACAGCTACCTGAAGAATTACCGCAAGGGGCACAAGAAGGGCTACAAGACCCAGCGCGCCTTCCTGGTTAAGGGGGAGAAGCTGAAGCCCTTTGAGCTGGGCGTGATGCATGGCTACCTTTCTGTCCAGGACGTGAAAAGGGTGTGCAAGGGCTATGGGGTCTCCATTAATGAATACCTGGTGGCAGCTTTCTTGTGGAGCATTTACCAGGAATGCCTCCATGGGATGCCCAGCAAACGGCCTATCAGCTCCTGCGTTCCTGTAAACCTGCGCCCATATTTTAATTCCATTACCTTAAAGAATTTCTTCGTGATAGTATCTGCCGTGTTTTGGCCCCAAAAGGAGAGCTACAGCTTTGAGGAAGTGGTGCAGATTGTGGCGGACAGCCTGCGCAGCCAGATTAACCGCGAGCATCTGGAGAACCTGTTTGCTTACAATGTGTCCAATGAGAAGAATTTCATCCTGCGGGCAGTCCCCTTATTCTTAAAAAGCATTGCCATGCGCCATGTGTACCGCACTAGCGCCCTTGCCAACACCACTACAGTGACCAATATCGGCAATATCCAGGTGCGGGAGGAATACCAAGACTACATTGAATGCTTCTCTTCCTTCCTGTCCATGTCTAAGGGGCAGAATATCAAAGGAAATATCTGCTCCTACCGAGACACGCTGGTGTTCAGCATCAGCAGCAACTTGACGGATGTGTCCGTGCAGCGGGGCTTTTTCCGCAGGCTGGCGGAGGACGGCATCCCTGTGAGGATTGAGACGAATGGGGTGTATGAGGAATAAAGGGGGCGTGGAATGCAGTAAGATAAGAGACGGCGGAAGATAGGCAGAGGGAGGGCCATAGAATGAGAGTTTGCAAAAGATGCAGGGTGGAGGTATTAGACGACACCAGGGTTTGCCCCCTGTGCAGCAGCGTCCTGGACATAAGCGAAGGCGGGCAATCCTGCAATGGATATCCGGACGTGAAGGCTGAATCCAGGAAGTATGCCTTGGTTCTGCGCTTATATAGCTTTCTGGCAATTGTTATAGAGGCGGCTCTTGCGGCCATTAATTATATCCACTTTCGCGAAGTGTGGTGGTCTGCCATCAGCGGCATTGCCTTCCTGTATTTTTATGTCACGCTGCGCTACTCCCTGCGGAAGAATACGGGTTACCAAAAGCGCATTATCATACAGATTATCGGCGCAGTGGCTATGGTGGTCGCCATTGACCATATCCTGGGCTATCAGGGATGGTCTGTGAATTACATTCTGCCGGGCGCCATTCTGCTGCTGGATGTGACAGTCATTCTATTGATGCTCATCAATATGCAGAATTGGCAGAGCTATATTTCCATGCAAATCCTAACGGTGGTGTCTGCTGCGGCTTGCGTCCTGCTGTGGCGGCTTGGGCTTATCACAAGCCCCATCCTTACTTGTTTGGCCATGGCCTGTTCCCTGTGCATGCTGTTGGGCACCCTGATGATAGGTGACCGAAAGGCGAAGGCGGAGCTGAAGCGGAGGTTCCATGTATAATGGCTATGGCTGCCAAATGCAAAGGAGGATCCATGAGCGAGGTTAGCGTAAGAGGAAGGGTAATCCGCGACATGATTGCCCATATATCCAATGATAACTTAATCGGCCAAAAGCTGAAGTCCGGGGAGCTGCGGAAGAAGCTGGTGGAGCCCAAATGGAAGTGCCCGGACTGTTTTGCGCTTCGCCATATTTCCCTGGACAAGTTCCGAATGGAGCTTCTGTCCCGTAAGGAATCCCCCAGGCGGGATTATGTCATCCTGCAGCTCCACGGCGGCGGTTACATTGGAGCCATGCGCAACGCTTACCGCTCCTTTGCCGGCCTGTACAACGAGGTCAGCAAGGGCATGGACGTCTTGACCATTGACTACCGCGTGGCTCCGGAGGACCCCTACCCTGCGGCGCTTGAGGATGCCGTGGAGGCGTACGGATGGCTGAAGTCCAACGGCTGGCACAGCCGGCAGATAATCCTGGCGGGGGATTCGGCGGGCGGCGGGCTTGCCCTCGCCCTCTGCATGTACCTAAAGGATCAGAACCGGAGGCTGCCGGGAGGATTGATTCTGATGTCCCCCTGGGCGGACCTGACGGCTAGCGGCCCTTCCTATGAGGACAATTATGAGCGCGACCCGCTGTTTGGGAATACGAGGGACAGCTTAATATACAACAGGGATTACGTAGGGCTAAACGATCCCAGGCACCCTTATATTTCCCCTATGTTTGGGGAGTATTGGGGCTTCCCGCCCATGCTGCTCCAGGCGGGTTCCGTGGAGATGCTTCTAAGCGATTCCATCGGGGTGGCCTACAAGGCCAAGAAGCAGGGAGTAAAGGTGCGCCTGCACATCTATAAGGGCATGTTCCATGTGTTCCAGATGGGCATGATGATGATGCCGGAATCGAAGATGGCGTGGCGGGAGATTGGGAAATATTTTGAAGTGCTTACCGGGAAATAGGGGGAGCGAAAACATTGACAGATGCTTTATCATATTATAGGAAAAAAGAGGTTGGAAAAATGTCAATTGGCGCAAATAAAAGACTTGTCAAATCAGTTGCGAAATTACAGAAGGACGATTACTCTGCAAGCCCGGATTTGGGGGATATTTACCAGCGCCTGGAAAATGGGCGGAAGCAGTTTGCTGAGATTATGGAGAAGAACATCAATGCAGTGATGCAGATAAGCTCCCTGGATTTGATGATGCAGCATGAGGTGGAGGAGATTTACAAGATTTCCCAGAGCGTGGCAAAGGCTGCGGAGGTGATTTTCGGGACGTCCACAGGCACGGCGGCCGCAGGCGGGGGAGGGGCCAGCTCCCATGAGGCTTTGACCAATACGATTATCAAGGTGTCAGAGGATACAGAAGAGGTATACCAGAAGATAGAAGAAGGGCAGAGGGAGCTGACGGCCATCCGAGACCTTTCGGAACAGACCATGCAGGTCTCTCAAGAGATGCAGAAGGATATGGAGGAGCTGTTCGAGGTGATTAACCGCATGAATGAGGTCATCGCCGGGATCGACGCCATTTCCCTGCAGACAAAGCTTTTGGCCTTAAATGCCTCCATAGAGGCTGCCCATGCGGGCAGCATGGGAAAGGGATTTGCCGTTGTGGCGGATGAAATCCGAGGGCTGGCGGAAGAGACCCAAAAGCTGACAGCCAGCATGGGTGAGTTTGTGGAAGGCATTAAGGGCGCTTCCCAGAAGAGCTCGGCCAGCACCAAGAACACGATGGGGGCTTTGGAGTCCATGGCGGGCAAGATTGGGAACGTGTGGTCGCTGAATGAGGAGAACCAAAAGCGCGTCTCCCATGTGAGCCAGTCCGTCACCTCCCTTGCGGCAGTCAGCGAGGAAATCACAAGCTCCATGACGGAGATGGAGAACCAGCTGCGCAACAGCACGGACTTTATGACAGAGATTGGAAATGAGATGAAAAAGACGGCTGAGCCGGTGGCAGGGATAGAAAAGACCTTGGACGACGCTCTCAAGCAGATGGGAAGCATGGCGGAGGACGCTTTTTACCATTTGGAGACCCTGGAATTCTGCAAATATATGAGGAGCGCCATAGCGGCTCACAACAGCTGGCTGGAGAATCTCAGGAAAATGGTGCTGGAGCGGAATGTGATGCCTATCCAGCTGGACTCTTCCAAATGCGGGTTTGGGCATTTCTATTATTCTGTCACGCCTTCTATTCCGGGGGTGCGGCAGATTTGGGAGGAGCTGGGGCCTAAGCATGAGAAGTTCCATGGGTATGGCTCCC
>CAOKUK010000116.1 GCA_948472595.1 uncultured Eubacterium sp. | reverse complement strand
CTGCTGCTTCCTCCCGGAGACGTAGCATTTCCATTCCCAGAACCAGAATTGCTGCCAGGAATCGTTGCGTTCCCGCTTCCAGAGCCGCCATTCCCTCCTGGAGGCGTTGTGGTCCCGCTTCCAGAACCGCCGTTCCCTCCCGGGGGCGTTGTGGTCCCGCTTCCAGAACTGTTCCCAGAGCCGCTATTCCCTCCTGGGGGCGTTGTGGTCCCGCTTCCAGAGCCGTTCCCGGAGCCGCTGCTATCTTCTGGGGGCGTCGCACTCCCGCCTCCGGAACCTTCATTTCCTGTTCCTGAACTGGAACCGCCAACCTCCACCAAATGCCCTTCGTCAATGCCCTTCTTGATATTGCTCCTGGCCTGGCGGATGGCTGACTTTGCCTGGGCAGGCGTAAGGTCCACATCGTCCTCCATCAATTTGTTATAAGCTGCTGACTTTGCAGCTTCAGTAGCCTGGTATGTCTTGCCATTGTAGGTAAATGTCCCATTATAAAAATCTATTACAGACTGTTCTGCGGCATTGATATTCCCTGCGTATGCAGTGATGCCCACTGCAAAATAGGACATGCACGCCACTCCCAGTACAGCTAATCGTTTTCTCCACATACTGTTTTCCATCATCTCCATTTACCCAAAATGCTCCGGAAGTGTCCTTCCGGAGCATATGAAGGTTTTTGCCAAACTGCTGCTATATTAATATTCGCTGTATGAGTTGAATACGCTGACCTTGCTGAGGACATCATATTCCTCGCCATACTTCCCTACCAACTCATTGTAATATGTGGCATTGATCCGAACCTCAAAGTTGCTCTCTGTCTGCTGAACAGAAGCCATGCGGTTGTCTGTGCCATTTGCAATCTTATAAAGCCTTGCATAAGCGACATCCTTATCCATAGTAACCTTGAAGCTTGCCCCTGAGGTTGCGTTGGTGCCTACCTGTGCCTGGAACACAACTTCGGTGTCGGTTGCCTGTGCCTGGATATTATTCACATAAATTGTGCGGTTGCCATTGCCAATCTCGGTAAAGATTAAGCTGTCAGCCTGTTCGCCGTCAATGCGCTTCATCTCCACGGTGCGGCCCTGGAATGTGATGCGCTTCGTATGGTCATCCACATCCGTAACGGTCAAATCATTCTGCCCCCACAGCAAGGAGCCAAGGACTGCGCTGCCCTGACGCAGGGTATCTGCATCAATCACGCCCCAATACCTCTTCAAGAAATCATTGTCCCATGTCCATGTCTTGAGCTTATTGGAGAGCTCAGCCACATCGGTCATCACATCATCTTTTCCTATGCTGACGGAAGTTGTGCTTCCTGACCTATCCGGATATTCCACCCGGTAGCTTTCGGCACTTTTATCAATGTTATAGCCATATTCCGTATCCGTCCTGATAAATGCATTCTCTTCATCAATCACGGTGACGTCGCAGCTTGCGGTTGCAACGACTGCTTCGCCGACCTTCAAGGTAACGGTAATCACGGCCTTCCTTGGGTTCTCCGGATCTGGAACTGCCGTAATGGGAAGCTGCACCGGCTTCACGAGGCCATTGTCCATAATTGCCACGCTCTCATCGCTGGACGCCCATTCCGGCGTTGCAAGGCTTGCTGCGCTTTCCGGAAGGATTGCGGCATTCAAGGTCTCGCCTGCGGCATTTGCCTTCATGGTAAGCTCTGCTTTGTCTAAGGTAACGCCAAATACGTTCACCTGGAAGCTTACAGGCTCTCCGCCTTCCACGGTTCCGGTAATCGTTACGGTTCCAGGAGCCACGCCCTTCACGGTCAGCTTGCCTTCCTCTTTGGTTACGGTAGCGATGCTGTCATCGCTGCTGGCCCATGTCACTGCGGATGGCTCTGCGTTTGCCACAGACCAGTCGCGGCTGCCTTCTCCATTCACTGCCAAGTTCATGTCGGATTTGTCTGCCATGTTAATGACAGGCTTTACAACATCAGATACAATTACCTGGAAGCTTACAGGCTCTCCGCCTTCCACGGTTCCGGTAA
The DNA here is from genome assembly GCA_948472595.1 of uncultured Eubacterium sp. GTDB lineage: Bacteria > Bacillota > Clostridia > Lachnospirales > Lachnospiraceae > Petralouisia. The sequence goes on along the minus strand of CAOKUK010000116.1, from coordinate 5,949 downwards.
TCGTTACGGTTCCAGGAGCCACGCCCTTCACGGTCAGCCTGCCTTCCCCTTTGGTTACGGTAGCGATGCTGTCATTGCTGCTGGTCCATGTCACTGCGGATGGCTCTGCGTTTGTTACAGACCAGTCGCGGGTGCCTTCTTCATTCAATATCAGATTCATGTCAGATTTGTCCGGCAGGTTAATGACAGGCTTCTCTACCGGAGGCTCTTCGCCATCTATCACAGTCACGTTGCAGGTTGCAGTGGCGACAACTGCCGCGCCAACCTTCACAGTTGCTGTGATGACAGCTTTCCTTGGGTTCTCCGGATCTGCTGTCGCTGTATCCGGAAGCTTCACCGGCTTCACAAGCCCAGTGTTATCCACAGTCGCCACGCTGGTGTCGCTGCTGCTCCACTCTACCGTCGCAAGATCTGCTGCGCTGCCCGGACGGACAGTAGCCGTCAATTTCTCGCCTGCAGAATCTGACTTCATGCTGAGCTCTGTCTTGTCTAACACAACGTCAAATACATTTACCTTGAAGCTTACAGTCTCTCCGCCTTCTACGGATCCCTTAATGTCTACGGTACCCTGAGCCACGCCCTTCACAGTCAGCTTGCCGTTTGCTGCTGTCACAGTGGCGATTGCGGTATCTGTGCTAATCCATTTCACATCGGCTGCATCTGCATCTGTTACAGACCAGTCGCGGGTGCCTTCCCCATTCACTGCCAGGTTCATGACAGATTTGTCTGTCAGATTAATCACAGGCGTCTTCACTGGAGGCTCATCTGCCTTCACTACCTTCAGGACATATGTCCCAATCACGCCGCTGCCGTCTTTGGCCAGGGCATTGATATGGGCAGTGCCTTCCTTCAGCGCCGTCACTCTGCCTTGCATATCTACGCTTGCCACTTCCGGACGGTCGCTTACCCACCAGTTCAGAGGATATTTTCCTTTGTCTGCTTCGGAAACGACAGTGCCGTCTGTCAGCGTAATCTTCGTCTGTAAGGTGCCGCTCTGGCCCACCTTGAGCTCATTGTCCTTTATGTCATTGGAAGTGATCTCGATTGACTTAATCATGACCTTCTCCGGACACTTCTCTTCTACAGTCACCCTGCATTTTCCAGTCTTGCCGCTTCCATCTTTTGCAGTCGCAATAATATCAGCCTCGCCCACGCCAACGGCTGTCACATCGCCGGATTGTGTAATGGTAACCACTTTTGCATCGCTGGTGGTCCATGTCACTGCCGGGTTCGTAGCATCTGCCGGAGTAATCTTGGCGCTCACGGAGAACTTCTGTCCTACAAAAATCTTCTGGCTCTCAGGAACCACAGTGATTCCCTTCACCTTCACCGGATTCACCGTGATGGTGCATTTTGCTTTTTTCTTCCCATCCAGGGTAACGGCTGTAATCACAGCTTTCCCCGGCTTGCGGGCTGTGACCTTTCCAAATTCGCACACAGACGCAACCTTGGGGTTGCTGGACTTATACTCAACAACCTTCACGCTTGCATTGCTCGGCTTCACAATCTCTTTCAACTGATAGCTCTTGCCTACGTTCAGGCTCTTCTTGCTCACGTCAAACTTGATGCTCTTCACGCGAACCCTTGGCACGAACACGACAATTACGGTCTTCTTCTGTTTGTCTTTGGACTGGATGGCAACCCTAGTGCTGCCGTATTTATTCGCTTTCACCTTGCCCTTAGCGCTCACAGTGATGATTTTAGGCTTCCTTACAATGTAATTCACGCCTTTATCTGCTGCATTGTCTGGCTTCACAACGGTTTTCAGAGTAAGGGATTTTCCTTTCGGCACTACAACCTTCCTACGGATGCTGTTCTTTACCTGAATGGTCTCCACTTGCTGCTTTACCGTAATCTTGCATTTTGCTGAAACCTTCTTGTTCGATGAAGATGTTACAGTAATCGTAGCTTTCCCCACTTTTTTGGCTGTGACTTTTCCTTTTGCACTTACAGTTGCCACTTTTGTGTTGCTGGATTTAAAAGTTACTGCCTTTGATGCTTTTGCCGGCTTCACGCTCTTAACTTTCAGCGTAAAGCTCTTCCCCACATACAAAGTCCGTTTTTTTGCTGACAGCGTAATTTCCTTGGGCTTTGACGCCGCTTCTGCTGTCTGCGGCACTGCCAGCACGCTGGTGCACACTAACGCCAATGTAAGCACCAGAACTATCGCCCTAGTTATTGGACTTTTCTTCATATCCAATCCTCCTTTTAATTTTATGTAAAACTACTCACACTACCCATTATACACGAAAACACCGACTTGTCAACGACCATTCGAATGGAAAACCTAGGCATTTCCGCTGAAAATAACCATCTCCCCGGCCTGCCAGACAAGCGGGAAAAAGAAAAAATTATGCACTCTGCATAATGGAGCCAGACTGGGAAAATCACTTTCTATCCAATCCGCTTTGCCTTTGGATTGACGCCCCCTGTCCCCATAGGGGAATAGACAAAAATTCCCCCTTATTTTCAAAAAGGGCAGCACAGCCATTTCTGAACCATGCCGCCCATCCTATGCATGTCCCAAAAACCTACATACGAGCCCTATGTCAGCGCTTTACGCCACTTTACTCTTAGCCAATTCTGCCAGTTCTGCGAAGCCCTCGGCATCGTTCACTGCCAGCTCTGCCAGCATCTTGCGGTTAATGTCCACGCCTGCCAGCTTCAAGCCGTACATGAAACGGCTGTAGGAAAGGCCATTAATCCTGGCAGCCGCATTGATACGGGCAATCCACAGGCGGCGGAACTGCCTCTTGCGCTGCTTCCGGCCTGCGTAGGAGCTTGCCAGCGCCCGCATGACAGACTGCTTCGCCACGCGGTACTGCTTGGAGCGCGCCCCCCTGTATCCTTTTGCCAACTTCAACACTCTATTATGCTTCTTCCTTGCATTCAATCCGCCTTTAATTCTAGCCATGATCTTTTTCCTCCTTAACCATTCTTATAAATATGGCAATACCTTCTTCATATTCTTAACATTGGTTGCATCTGTGATTGCCGGTTTCCTCAGGTTCCTCTTCCTCTTGGTGCTCTTCTTTGTCAAGATATGGCTCTTATAAGCTTTGTTCCTCTTTAACTTCCCAGTACCGGTTTTCTTGAAACGCTTTGCTGCTGCTCTTTTTGTCTTCATTTTAGGCATTTCCAGTTCCTCCTTCACATCCTATTATTTCTTCTCCGTCAGCACCATGCTGATGCTGCGGCCTTCTAGCTTCGGCATTTTCTCCACAGTGGCAATGTCCGCCAGCTGCGCTGCAAAATCATCCAATACATGCCTGTTCTTCTGCATATGTGCCATTTCCCTGCCGCGGAAACGCAAAGTGATCTTCACTTTGTTGCCTTTGGAAATAAACTTCTTTGCCGCATTAATTTTTGTGTTCAAATCATTGGTATCAATGTTCGGTGAGAGACGGATTTCCTTAATCTCTACGATTTTCTGCTTCTTCTTCGCTTCTTTTTCTTTCCTTACGAGCTCATATTTGTATTTGCCGTAATCAATAATCTTGCACACCGGCGGCTTTGCCGTAGGGGCAATCTTCACCAGGTCAAGCTCTGCCTCCTGGGCGCGCCTCATGGCCTCCCGCAATGGCATGATGCCCAGCTGCTCCCCTGTCACGCCAATCAGGCGAACTTCTTTATCTTTGATTTGTTCATTAATCATTAAATCACTAATGGCCTTACACCTCCAAAAATTAATTTAAGCAAGAAAAAAGTGGATAGGCAGACTATCCACTGAAATATCTAAGCATACAGAAGCCACGCCCATGGAGCATATGGGAGCGAGAAGGCTGTATCTCTTCAAATATAAAACCATTAGTCACGCCATTGTGCTAAGGTGAGAGTGGATACTCTACTTTGTTCTCATAACGTTGGTATTCTAGCACATTTTCCATGGGGCGTCAAGGGGTGAAAAAGAAAAAGTGGAAAAATTTGTTGGAAGTGGTATAATGGATTCCGGAAGAAAGGAGCAAGGATATGGTTGATTTGCACACACATTCTACAAAGTCTGACGGGACATTGGAGCCGGCAGCGCTGGTGCGCCTGGCAAAGGAGGCTGGCCTTCGGGCAATTGCGCTGACAGACCACAGTACGGTAAAGGGCATCTCCGAGGCCCGCAGGGAAGGGGAGAGGATTGGCCTGGAGGTCGTGCCCGGCGTGGAGCTTTCTGCAAGCTACCAGGGAATGGAAGTCCACATCCTGGGATATTATATGGAAGAAAACAACGCCAGCTTCCGAAAAGAGCTGCAAGAGGTTGCAGGCGAGAGGGACAGGAGAAACCGAAAAATGGCAAAGCGCCTGCAAGAAGAGGGCTTTGACATTACCTTAGAGGCTTTGGAACGGGAATATCCAGAGGCAATGATTACCCGGGCGCATTTTTCACAGTACCTGGCGGAACATGGGATGGCAGAAAGCCCAAACGCCGCCTTTCGGGACTACTTGAATCCGGGATGCCGCTGCTATGTGCCCCAGGAGAAACTTTCCCCCTTTGACGCCATCCGCCTCATCCGGCTGGGGAACGGCGTGCCCGTTTTTGCGCACCCAGTCCTATGCCCCATGGGGGAAGGCGAGCTTAGCGCCTTTGTGCAATCCTTAAAGGAGGCGGGGCTTGCGGGGATTGAGGCCATTTATTCCATGAACGAGCCGGAAGATGAGAAGCGGCTTTTGGCCCTGGCTAAAGAGATGGGTCTTTTGGTGAGCGGAGGCTCGGATTTCCATGGGGCAAGGAAGCCCCACATCCAGTTAGGGATTGGCCGGGGAAGCCTCCATGTCCCTTACCAAGCCCTGGAAGGAATCAAGGAATGGCATATGCTGCACCGCTCCCGCTGGGATTGACTGCCTTCCCAATGCAAAGAAAATAAGCGGCAAGGCTGCGCCTATAAGCATGCAGGCCAAGCGGCAAAAAGCGGGCAATGCGCATCCCCATGCCCCGAGAACGCATTGCCCGCCTCCTATATCCTTTCTGCATAAAGGCCTAAGCCGATAAAATAAATTTCTCTATCACTTCTGCGATGGCGCCATTCTCATTGTCATGCTCTGTGATATAATCTGCGGCCTTTTTCAATTCCTCATGGGCGTTCTTCACAGCCACGCCCACATGGGCTGTGCGCACCATAGGTATGTCGTTGCGCTCATCCCCCACGGCCACAGTATTTTCCATGGGAATGCCCAAAAAGCTGCTGATGTAATTTACGCCGCTGCCTTTGTTGATGCCTTTAGGGCAGTATTCCAGGAACTCGTCATGGGAGAAGAAGGAATTGCTCCGATCCTCCAGGTATGCATGCGCTTCTCGAAAACGCTGTAATTTTTCCGTATCTTCTATATTAATCAGGATGACCTTGTTGGGCTCCTTGTCCAGGCTGGCGTAAATGTCGTCCACAATCTGGTAGCGCATTGCAGCATTTGAGAGATAGAATTCCAGCTCCTTCCCATCCTCCTCTGTGATGATGGTGTCTCGCTGGTAAGTCTGCACGTAGAGGCCTTCCTTATGGGCTTCGTCAATCACCTCTTTGGTCACCTCCATGGGCAGGGTGCGCTCTGACAGAATCCTTCCTGCGGCACAGTCGTAGATGACGCCGCCGTTATAGGCCGCCATATAGCATCCTGGCTGGGTCAGCCCCAATTCCCGTATCACAATCCTGCCGGTGGCTATGGGGCGGCCGGTCATCAGCACGAAATAATGCCCTTGCTCTAACATGCGGCGGATGGCGTCCCTGTTTGCCTCAGACACGCTCTTGTCTTTGTTCAATAATGTATCGTCAATATCTGTGAATAAAATCTTACTGTTCATGCTTCTAATTTCCTTTCCATTCTACTCCACCGGCTCCGCTGGGATAAACACCCGCTCTTGGTATACGTTCACCTTCTTGGGGACGGCTTTTTCCGCCTCTTTGCAAAACTGCTGCTGGGAGTTCGTCAATTTCTTCCCGCGCTTGTCAATTTTCTCGTACTGCCCAT
>CAOKUK010000115.1 GCA_948472595.1 uncultured Eubacterium sp. | reverse complement strand
GTTTACCTGGCTTTCGGGGCGTCGCTGTACTTGGTGCCCAAGTTTGCCGAGGATAGGGCGCTGCTGGCGGTGGTGGGGGCTACGATACTGCTGAATGTGATAGGGGTCAGCTGGCTGTATTCCGCATTGGAGCAGTACGCCTATATCACGGCAGTCTCTTTGGCCTTTAAAGTGGTCGGGATTGTGCTGATGTTTTTGTTTGTGCATGAGCGGCAGGATTATGTGATATACGGCGGGATAACCGTTATTTCTAACGTGGGCTCCTATGTCTTTAATTTTCTTCGGCTAAAGAAGTACGTTATCATACGGCCTATGGGGCATTACAACCTGAAGCGCCATCTGAAGCCAATCTGCATTTTCTGCGCTATGACCGTGGCCACCAGCATTTATACCAACCTGGATACTGTGATGCTTCGGTTTATCAGCGGGGCGAAGCAGGTGGGGTATTACGATGCGGCTGTGAAGGTGAAGACTATTGTGGCTAGCCTTGTGACCTCGATTGGGACGGTGCTCCTTCCCAGGCTCTCTTATTATGTGGAAAAGGGGATGCAGGGGGAATTTAAGCGGATGGCTTCTAAGGCGCTGTCCTTTGTGGCCATGGCTTCTTTGCCGCTGGCCTTGTATTTTATGATGTTTGCAGGGGAGAGCATCGGCTTCTTGTCCGGGGCGGCTTACCAGCCGGCGGCGGCGCCCATGCGCATTATCCTGCCTACGGTGGTGTTTATTGGGATGTCTAATATCCTGGGAATGCAGGTGCTGGTGCCCACGGGCCGGGAGAAAGAGGTGCTGAAATCTGTGGCGCTGGGGGGCATGGTGGATTTGGCGCTGAACCTGGCGCTTATCCCAAGGCTTGGCGCATCCGGCGCAGCCATTGGCACCTTGGCGGCAGAGATGGTGGTGTTGGCTGTGCAGGCAGTGTCCTTACGGAGGTTTTTGGCGGAAATCAGGCAGGAGTGCAAGCTGTGGCATTACGCCATGGCTGCGCTGCCTGCCATGGCGGCCTCTTGGCTGCTGAAGATAACTGTCTCGCCGGCAGTTACCGGACGGCTTCCGGCGGAGGCCGGGCATTTCCTGGTGCTGGCGGTGACAGCGGCGGCTTTTTTTGGCATTTACGGCGGAGGGCTGCTGCTTGCAAAGGAGCCTATTGTGATGGAACATGTGGTTCCGTATTTGGGGAAAATATGGAAAAGGAAAAATAAACATTGAGGAATTAAAGTATCAATCAAGGATGGAACTGTAAAGTTTTGTATCGCATGGCCGCAGCCGGGGCGGGCATGGGGGCTGGCAGTTACAGGAGAGGATTCACATATGAAAGAGATGAAAAGACGCATGATGGCATTGTGCATGGCTTTTGTCCTTGCAGTAAGCCTGGGGACGGAAGGCCTGAGTGTACAGGGCAGTGCGCCGGCAATACAGCAACAGGAAGAGGATGGCTCCATGGGCAAGGAAGAAGGAGCAGGCAGCGCAGGCGAAGAAGAGGGGGCAGGCAGCCCGGATGAAGAGGAGCCAGGCAATTCGGGAGGAGGAGAAGGCTCTGTGGGGGAGGATTCGGATCCTGCCGTCTGCACAGTCACCTTTGAATTGGCGGGTGGTTACCTTTCAGACGGCTCTAAAGTAGCCTACCAAGAAGTGGAGGCTGGGAATGCATTGGATGCAGAGGCAGTGGCGGAGCCTATCCGGACTGGCTATCTGTTTGAGGGGTGGCTGGATGAGGCGGGGAATGGGTTTCATTTTTCCCAGCCAATTTTGGGGAATCGCACCATAACGGCAGCTTGGAAGCCCATCGCCTACCGGGTGCGGTTTGACGCCAATGGAGGGGTCGGCCAGATGCCCGAACAGGTTTTTTTGTATGATGAGAAAAAGCCGCTGACACGGAATGGCTTCTCAAAGCCCGACCATACCTTTTGCGGCTGGAAACTGAACGGCCTTCTGCTGTGCCAAGATGGGGATGAAGTGAAGAACCTGGCCAGCCAGGAGGGGGCCGTGATTACCTTGACGGCCTCTTGGCAGCGCGGGCGGTATGAAATCCGTTACAATGCCAACGGCGGCACGGGTCAGACGGACAGCCAGATAGGCAAATGCGGGAAGGATAAGACTTTGCGCAAAAATGCCTTTAAGCGCATAGGCTACACCTTTGTGGGGTGGAATACAAAGAAGGATGGCACGGGGATAACTTACAAGGAGAGCCAGAAGGTGGCGCCGCTTAGCACGCAGGAGGGGGCGGTAGTCAATCTCTATGCCATGTGGAAAGGGGTTACGTACCATGTGTTTTATGTGGAGGATGTTTCTTATGGGGGATCGAAAGAATATAAAACGACCCATGTCTATGGGACGTCCTTCAAACTGAGGAAAAACACGTTTAAGAAAAAAGGGTATGTATTCGCAGGATGGAGCTATTGGGACTATAGCGCATCGAAGAACAAGACGCTGAAAGACCAGGCGGTAGTGAAGAACCTGGCTTACTATGAAGGAGGGTACGCCACACTCTTTGCCAAGTGGAAAGCCATAAAGTATAACATCACATATAAGACAAACGGGGGCAGCCTGGCCAAATCCAGCAAGAACGTATATGCCGTCACTACGAAGACATTTCCCCTTCCCACCCCCACCCGCAAGGGCTACGACTTTGACGGCTGGTATAAGGATAAGAAATATAAGAAGCGGATAGGGGAGGTGAAGAACGGCAGCACGGGCAATCTGACCCTTTATGCCAAATGGGTAAAATGCACAGGCCAGGCCAGGAAGGATTCCGCCAAGCTGACTGCCTGCAAGGCTGTCAGCCAGAAGAAGGTGAAGGTGCAGGCCACGATTAAGTCTAGGGTGGCCAGCTCGGACGACTATTACTACCTGGTATATGTCAACCCTGCCAAGAAGAAGCCCTATAAAATGGCCAAGAAGGCATACAAGAAGAAGAAAATAACCTTCTCCCTGCCCATTTCTGAGAATCAGGGTTATGTGGTGTCCATGTTCGGCATTGCCGTGAAAAAGGGCGGGCAATATAAAATGATCAGCGCCCCTTCCTATGTGAAGAATCTGGAAAAAGCCGCAAAAAACCGAAAGAAGTACAACCCTGGCAAGACGAAGAAAGGCATACAGTTCGATGAGAGCGTGGAGGCCATGGCTTCGGCGGGGGTCAAGCAGACCTTCCTGAACATCACGGTGGGCCAGGTGTGCATGGAGCCGCCGTATGTCTCTTATCATTACAATGGGAAGACGTATTTTTTCAGCGCCATGAACCGCTATCAGGAGATTGTCCGAGATTGCAATAAGAAGAATATCACAATGACGATGCAGGTCCTGCTGGATTGGCAGCCCGGCCATGAGGATTTGATTTCCACCAATGCCAGGGTGCCCGGCGCAGCGCCTTACTATAGCTGGAATATCTATGCCAACGATTCCAGGGAAAAGATGGAGGCCATTTTCTCTTATTTAGGGAAAGTGTTTGGGCAGAAGAACTGCTATGTATCCAATTGGGTCCTTGGAAATGAGGTGAATAACCCCAATGGGTGGAATTATAAGGGGCGGATGACGGATTTTGAATATTTCCGCAGCTATGCGCATACCTTTCGTACCTTGTACGCCGCTGTTCGGAGCCAGTATTCCAATGCCAAGGTCTTTATCTGTGCAGATAATTTCTGGAATACGTCGCCAAGCGGTGGGTACAGCGTCAAGAGGCTTCTCTCCTCCTTTACCGGGCATTTGAAGGAGGTGCAGAAAGGGCTGAAATGGAACCTGGCTTACCATGCATACTCCACCCCGCTGACTTATACAAATTTCTGGGATGGGTATGGGATTACGAATAATGCGCATACTCCTTACGTGACGATGAAGAACCTGAATGTGCTGACCAATTATGTGAAGAAAAAATATGGGTCTTCAGTGCGGATTATCTTGTCAGAGCAGGGGTATTCCTCCACTTGGGGGCAGGCCAATCAGGCGGCGGCTCTTGCCTACAGTTATTATATCGCAGCATGCAACCCCATGGTGGATGCGTTCATCATCCGGAGCTACCGGGATGCGCCGGAGGAGGTGAAGCAGAAGCTGGCCATGGGGATTGTGGGGAAGGAGGCTTACCAGGTCTACAAATACATGGACACCAGCCGTTCCTTCAAATATACGAAGAAATACCTGCACTTGATTGGCTCAAAGTCCTGGAACCGGATTGTGCCGAATTTCAGCAAGGGCAGGGTGAAAAAAATGTACCGAAAATAGGAGAATATGAGTTATGGATAGGGAAAGAAACCAATTTTTGTTAATGGAATCCCACATGCATTTATTGGAGAAAAACAAGTTTGTGTTCCGCGGGGTCTATATCCACAATGACAAAGGGCACAGCAAGGTTTATCTGAGCCTTGACAGGCGGATTCTGGAAAATGTGGAAGAAGAGGTGAGGCAGGGGGTGGACGTCCGAAGGAAGTATGCGAGCCTGCCTTATCTCGTGGACAAGGAGTATATCTATTCCTGCGTGTTGCCGGACAATGTGGCGGAGAAGAAGATTCTGGAAATCCACGACCATGCCATGATGGAGGTGCGCAGGCTCTACCGGGTGCCTGTGGAAAAGCTGCTGCAGTCCCAGAAGACCCTGCGCTATGCCGTGGAGAGTGCAATGGAATCAGATGGGAACATTGAGGTGAAGGGGTGGTATATTGATTACAAGGACGTGAAGGTGGGCGTGGTTGGCCGGGGAGGCCGCATGATGTACCCAGAGGTGAAATTCGGGTATCGCCGGGATGTGATAGAGGCGTTCCCGGAAGCGTCCCCGGATAAGGTCAAGGGTTTCCAGCTATCCTATCCCTTCACTGGGGAAAAAGACACCACCGTCTGTTTCCAGTATGGCAATAAGGTGATTCAGGAAACCATAGAGCTGCATCCTTCAAAAATCAAGGTATTGGGCCAAAAGATTTCGTTAAATGCCAAGAAGATCCATGCCTATTACAAGCGGAATGGGTTGGAGCGTACGGTTGACCGGGCGAAGGAGAAGATGTTTGCCCGCGAAGATGATGTGTACGGCAGGTGGCTTTTGAAAAATACGCCGGATGATTTGGGGCTGGCCAGGCAGAGAAAGAAGAAGCTCTCCTGGAAGCCTAAAATCAGCATTGTGGTGCCGCTTTATAAGACGCCCAAGAAATACTTGCGCGCCCTGGTGGAATCCATTCAGAGGCAGTCCTATCGGAACTGGGAGCTGTGCCTTTCTGACGGAAGCGGCAAGGATTCCCCTATTGCCGGATTTTTGAAAAGCCTGGAGGAATCGGATTCCAGGATTAAGGTGGCCTATAACAAAAGGCAGCTTAAGATTTCCGAGAACACGAACTGCGCTATCCGCCTTGCCACAGGCGAGTTCATCGGCTTTGCGGACCATGACGACTTACTGGCGCCTAACGCTTTATATGAGTGTGTGCGCCTGCTGAATAAGCATCCGGAAGCCAAAGCCATTTATACAGATGAGGATAAGGTGGACAAGAAAGGCAAGAAGTTCTTCCAGCCTCATTTTAAGCCGGATTACAACAAGGATTTGCTCCATTCCACCAACTATTTCTGCCATTTCTTCCTGGTGGAACGCGAGGTGCAGAGAAAGGTTGGGGGGCTTAATCCTGCCTTTGACGGGGCGCAGGATTATGATTTTGTCTTGCGCTGTGCGGAAGTGACGGATGAAATCTACCATGTCCCCAAAATTCTGTACCATTGGCGTACCCACAAGGATTCCACGGCAGAAAATCCCGCTAGTAAGATGTATGCCTTTGAGGCAGGGGCCAGGGCAATCAAGGCTCATTATGATAGGATTGGCCTGGACAACGCAGAAGTGAGCCAGACCGAGTGTTTGGGCGTGTACCGCACCCATTACAGGCTCAAGGAGAGCCCGTTGGTGTCCATTATCATTCCCAACAAGGACCATGTGGAGGATTTGAGGAAATGCTTAGATTCCCTTGCCCGCTGCAGTTACGCAAACTATGAGGTCTTGGTGGTGGAGAACAACAGCGTGCAGCAGGAGACCTTTGCCTATTATGAAGAAATCGCAAAGAAGGACAGCCGCATCCGAGTGCTGCGCTGGGAAGGCGAGTTTAATTACTCTTCCATTAACAATTTTGGCGTGGAACAGGCGAAGGGGCAGTACCTCCTGTTTCTGAACAACGACACGGAAATCATCAATGAGGACTGCCTGGAAGAAATGCTGGGATTCTGCATGCGCCCAGATGTGGGAGTGGTGGGAGCAAGGCTTTACTTTGGGGACAGCACTATCCAGCACGCAGGCGTGGTGGTGGGCTTGGGCGGCATCGCAGGCCACATTTTCTCAGGCACTCCCAGGGAGCAGGTGGGCTATTTCGCCCGGGTGATTACCCAGCAGGATTACAGCGCCGTCACGGCTGCCTGCATGATGGTGGAGCGGGAATCCTTTGACAAGGCGGGTGGCTTTGACGAGCAGCTCCAAGTGGCTTTTAACGACATCGACCTCTGCCTTAGAATCCGCAGACTAGGGAAGCTGGTGGCATACAATCCTTATGCGGAGCTGTACCACTATGAGTCCAAGTCCAGGGGAAGCGACAATACGCCGGAAAAAAGCGAGCGGTTCAATCGGGAGACGGCCTATTTCGAAGAGCGTTGGAAGCAAATCCTGACGGAGGGGGACCCTTACTATAACCGCAATTTTGCCGTAGACCGCTTTGACTGCAGCCTGAGGTGATAGGGGGGTTATTTCGGCGACGCTTCGGCAGTGAGATATATGGAGCATAAGTCTTTATGGGTATCTCACTGCCGTTATGGCGCTCTTAGCTTTGTGTTTTTGCCAAATTCCGAAGTTCTTTTTCTATGCGGTACAAAGTGCATGAACAACAAATGTATGAACAATTCAGGATTAATATCTTTTATATATTTCTCCGCGGTTATTTATATCGATAACATAGACAATAAGCTTTCCATTATCCACTGTATATACAATCCGATAATTGCCTATGCGCAGCCTTAATAAATCATCATGTCCTTTTAATTTTTTTATATCCTCACCATTTGGCAGTTGCTTTATTGCGGATACAATCCGTCTTTTTTCATTTTGGGGAAGTTTGTCAATGAATTTTTTCGCTTTCTTTTTAAGGATAATTTGGTACATTAGTTAAGCTCCCATTCTATTAGGCAATCTTCAAGAGGTATTTCTTCTTTTTCCTCTTCTGGAGCATTTTTGTAATTTTCCACCATCCTTTGGCAAAAGATATCGTCTGCTTCTTCATCAGCTGCCACACCCTGAACGTATGCTAACACATAGCCGATTTTATAATCTGGGATTACATCCAACAATTCTATGATTCTTTCTCGGTTATTCATAAACTATACCTTCTTTCAATTGGATTGTTTTATTGGGTTTATCTTAGCATCTTTTTTATTTCAATTCAAGGCTTATGTGAAGGATATGGGGAGTGGGATTCTTTCTTGGGGTTGAATATCACAGAGAAAAATGATAGAATGAAGGAAACTATGGAATCGGAGGAACGTCCATGAAAGGAATTATATTGGCCGGGGGATCCGGCACGAGGCTTTATCCGCTGACGAAGGCGATTTCCAAGCAGATTATGCCTATCTATGACAAGCCAATGATTTATTATCCGCTGTCCACGCTGATGCTGGCGGGAATCCGGGAGGTCTTGATTATCTCCACGCCCAGGGATTTGCCTGTATTTGAGGATTTGCTGGGGGACGGGAGCCAGTTGGGGATGCGGTTTGCATATAAGGTGCAGGAAGAGCCGAGAGGGCTTGCGGATGCTTTCCTGATTGGGGAGGAGTTCATCGGGGGGGATTCTGTTGCGCTGGTGCTAGGGGACAATATTTTCTATGGACAGAGCTTCTCGCGGGTGTTGGAGCGGGTGGCGGAGAGAACCCGGCGGGGGTCGGGCGCCACGATTTTCGGTTATTATGTCCGCGACCCTAGGGAATATGGGGTAGTGGAGTTTGACGCAGGCGGCACGGCCATTTCCATAGAGGAGAAGCCGGAGCATCCAAAGTCCAACTATGCAGTGCCTG
>CAOKUK010000114.1 GCA_948472595.1 uncultured Eubacterium sp. | reverse complement strand
TGCTGGGTGATGGTGCTGCCGCCCTGGGTAACCTCCCCGTTTTGCACCATAGCCTTGGCCGCGCGCAGGATGGCCTTGATGTCAATCCCATTATGGCTGTAAAATTTCTTGTCCTCAATGCTCACCATAGCCGCCGGGACGTAAGCAGGGATATCCTCATATTCCAGGTAATACACGTCCTTTTCCCCATTCAGGGTGGAAATCAGGTTACCCTCATCGTCATACACTAAGCTGGTCTGCACAGAGCGAAACGTGGATTCGTCTGAATTTTTCACCAGCTGCTTCGCCTCCCGCTGCAAGGCGCTGACCTTCTGGGCATAGCCCCCGTAAAAGTACCAGCCCACGCCCGCCGCAACCACCAGCATCAGCAAAATCTGCAGCCTTATGAAAAACCAAAACACACGATATTTCTTTTTCCGTTTCTTTTTCTTGTTTTTAGCCATATTCTGTCCTATTCCTGTTTTCTCCAAAAAATTTATGTGGGAGCCGTCAATTCTTGCCTTCCCTTAACTCAGCACAATTTTCCCATAGGGGATTTTATTCTTCTCCAGCACTTCCATTTCCCGCTTCTGGCAGGTAAACAGGAAAATCTGCCCTTTCTGCCTTCCCAGCCACTGCATGGCCGCTTCTAAGCGCCTCTCGTCAAAGGCTGCGAACACTTCATCCATCAAGATTGGGACGGCGCCTTCCTTTGCAAAAATCCGGCCTGCGCCCATGCGCAGCGCCACATACATCTGCTCCATGGTGCCCCGGCTCAGCTGCCAGGGATGGACCTTGCGCTCCCCTTCCCAAGCCACCAGCCCCATCTGCTCATCCAGCCCCACTTTCTTGTATTTCCCATGGGTCAGCTCCCCAAAAATCTGGGACATCTCCTGCTCGAGCCGCTGCCTGGCGTCCTGGTGGATGTCCCGGGCAACATCCTCTAAAGTCCTCTGGGCAAGCTGGTAGGCTTTTACCTGGCAGTCGGCCTCCGCTTCTTCTTCCCCTGGGATTCGGGATTCCTCCAGCTCCTCCTGCAGGTTCATCAGCATGGACTGCTTGTCGAAAATCTGCACCTGGAATACCCCTTCCACCGCTTTTTTCTGCACCTTGCTCTCATAGCTTTCCTGTCCTTTGGGCTGCTCCTCTTCAGCCGGCAAATCCTCCTTGGCAATCCGATAGGGCTCCACATCTGCCCCTTCCTTCTGCTTGCGGATGAGCGCCTTTAGCCTTTCACATTTCCCCTGCCAGAAGAACACCCCGAAAATGCCAAGCACCACCAAGACCACCAGGGCGCCCTCTAAGGCCAGCCACCCGCCCCAAGGGGCATTTGCCAAATCATGGGCGGAGCCGTTCCAATAGATAGCCAGTATTCCCGCCAAGGCCATCAGCATGGAAAGAGCCATCTTGATATAATATCCGGCTTTCTGCTTTTTTTGGCGGCTGCTCCGCAGATATTCCGCCATTTGGTTCCGGTCAGACGCTTGGGCCGCTGCCCCTTCCTGCTGCTGGCGGAATGTCTGGTAGGCTTCCTCCTGCTGGCTGCGCAGCAGCTCCACGTCATTTTCCATCCGGGCTTTCTCCGCCAGAATCCTCTTCTCCTCCGCCTTGCGTTTCCCAGAAAGCTCCTGGTAACGGCGCTCCGCCGCCTGCTTGCCTTCCTCCAAATGGTGGTACGCCGCCACAAAATCCTCATCCAGCGGGGCGTTCACGAAGAAATCCTGGAGGATCTCCGCAAACTCCTCCTTGGTCTCCACGGAGGCTTGGCCAATGCAGTATGTATTTTCATACGTCTCCTTGCGGATGCCGCCAAAGAGCTTTTCCACAGCCCCCTGCTCTGTGTTCAGCTCCCGCCCTTCCTTTTCGTTGACCAGCCTCACCGACTTGGCTTCCTGGCGAAAGTTCCGTTCCAGCAAAAACTGCTTCCCGGACATGGCAAACCGCAGCGCGCCGCCATACTGGGAGCCATTCTCCCAAGGCTCGTAATGCCGGTAAACGTCTTTCTGCGCCGCCTCCCCCTCCTGCTTCTCCACGCCAAAAAGCATGCCTGTGATAAAGTGCTGCAGCGTGGACTTGCCGGCCTCATTTTCCCCATATACCACGTTGATGCCTGGAATGGGGTGGATGTTGATATTATGGAGCTTTCCAAAATTTTTTATGCGAATTTCTGAGATATTCATTCTACCATCAATGCCTCCACACCGTAATATAATGCTTTTTTCGTGATTTCATCCTGGGGCATCCTCTCCAGCATATGGATATACCGGCCCAAAATCTCCTGTCCATGCTGTACCTTCAGCTGCTCCAAATCATGGCCTGCCTGGCACTGGTCCAGCACTTGCGCCACCCGGCTTATCTTCCCCAGGGAGCTGGGCAGGGCGCGGGCCTTAGGGTTGCTGGCGCCAGTCAGGGTAATGCGGAACAGCTGATAGGGGGGCGCCTTTTTCACATAGTCCTCCACAAATTTCTTCAGCACCTCCTCCGCTATCTCGCGGCTGATTTTCAGCTTCAGCGGCACATACTCACAGTAATGGACAGGGCAGAACCTCACCTGGCTCATGTGGTTCTTGATTTCCCCTATGAAATACCCATGCGGCCCTACATCGCTGCATTCAATGGGCTGCAAGGCGCCTGCCATGATCACCTTCGCATCCATAAGCTGCATGGGCTGGGAAAGATGGCCGAAGGCCACATAATCAAAATCCTTATCCCGGAAATCACTGGCTTGGAAAGGGATATGCTTCTCATCCCCGCCATGAGCCAGGAGGATATTGGTGAAATTGTCCCTGGCGGGAGAGGGGATGTCTTGATAGAGGGGAGCGCTAATCTCCCGATGCTGGTAGCTTAAGCCGTAAACCCTGGTCTGGATTTTCGCAAGCTCGATGCAGCCGATTTTCTCCTCCTTTAGGAAATGCACGTTTCTCTCCCAAGGGAAGGAGCTATAGCAGGAGCTGGGGCTGAGGTAATCGCAGCTCCCGGCGATAATCACCACCTGGGTCTTGGGAATCCTGGCAAATTGGCGGTTCACCTCCTTCAGCTCTTTCAGGAGGGGCTGCCGGTGGTAGAGGTTTCCTGCAATCAGGAGAAGCTGGGCGTCCTCCTCTTTGGCCTTTGTGACCACATCGATGAAGGCCTGCCAGCTATGGCTTTCGCGTTCTGCTGCCCAGGGCTTGCCTTTATCCGGCTTGGCGCCTAAGTGTACGTCGGCTATGTGAATAAATTTCATGAGGGTATTCTCCTTAAAATATAGTCAAAATAGAAGTTATTCCGGGAGCCTGCCTCAGCGAAGGGGGCGGCGCTTTGGCAGGTGAACCGCCAAGTCCCTTATCACCTCGCCTGCCAATATCAGGCCTGCCACAGAAGGGACGAAGGCAACGCTTCCCGGGATGGCGCAGCCAGACTCTCCTTTTATAGGATTCCATGGCTCTATGGGCTTTTCTTGGGAATAGACTACCTTAAGGCGCTCAATTCCCCGTTTTTTCAGCTCCCGGCGCATGATGCGGGCTAGCGGGCAGACGGATGTCTCGAAGATGTCCGCCACCTGAAATTGGGTAGGGTCCAGCTTATTCCCAGCGCCCATGCTGGAAATGATTGGGATCCCTGCCTCCTGGGCTTTTTGAGCCAAATGGATTTTGGCCGTCACGGTATCAACGGCGTCTATGACATAATCGTAGCCGCCAAAATCAAACTGGCCGGAAGTCTCCGGCAGGAAGAAGCAAGGGTGCGCCCAAACCTTGGCTTGGGGATTGATGGATAAAATCCTTTCCCGCATTGCCTCTACCTTATATTGGCCTACCGTCTGGGCGGTGGCTATTATCTGGCGGTTGATGTTGGAAATGCTGACCTGGTCTTTGTCAATTAAGTCCAAAGATCCCACGCCGCTCCTTGCCAAAGCCTCTGCGACATAGCCACCCACGCCGCCAATGCCAAATACGGCCACCCTCGCCTTTGACAGATTTTCCATGGCCGCCTCGCCTAAAAGCATTTTCGTCCTGCTGAAACGCTCGTCCATAAAGCCCTCCTTGCGCCTGCCTGCCACATAGCGCAAAACAGGCAAAGTATGTTACCCATAGGATACAGTATAACATATTATGCCTGTTTCTGTCCAATCTTCACTAAATAATTACAGAAATTTCACGCTTTCTTATAAAAAGCCATTGGGGAATCGCCATATCATCGCTATATTAATGGAAGCATCCGCTCCACTAAGGATGCGGAACGGGCTGCCGCATCCTTCTCAAAAATGGGGAAGTCCATCTTAGCGCTATCGTCGGCTTTGTCTGAGATGGCGCGGATTATGACGAAGGGGACATGGTTGAGGTATGCGGCCTGGGCGATGGGGGCGCCCTCCATTTCCACGCAGAAGCCCTGGAAATTCGATACAATATTGTCTTTCACCCGGCGGTCGCTGATAAACTGGTCGCCGCTCACGACCCTTCCCTGGTACACTGCATGCCCTGCATCCACTTCCTTACAGCAAGATATGGCAAGCTGCTGCAGATGGGGGTCTGCCGGAAATGCCAGGCACCCTGCCTGGGGAACCTCCCCGATCTGCACCCCCAGCACCTGCGCATCCATATCATGATGGAGGGCGTCCGTGGACACCACGATATCCCCAATGTCAATCTCATTTTTCAGGGAGCCCGCCACGCCCGTATTGATGATATGGGTCACTTCAAACAAATCGCATAAAATCTGCGCGCAAATGGCGGCGTTCACCTTGCCGATGCCGCTCTGCACCACTACGGCTTTCGTGCCGCAAAGCGCACCCTCCCAAAATTCCATGGAAGCCTTGCTGACGGTGCGAAAGACTTCCATTTCGCCCTTTAAGCGCTCCACCTCCTGCGCCATGGCGCCTATAATCCCAATTTTCTTCATCTTCTCCTGCCTCCTTTGATTGGTCTATCCAAACTCTCTCATTCCCCTAAAATACGCCTCGCTTCCTGCGGCAGCTGGGGCAGCGCTGTAATATAGGGTACCTGGGCTTCCACTGCGCCATACCCCATCCTGGCATGGACGAAGGGAAGCCCTGCCTCCGCGGCGGCTAAGTAATCCCCTTGGGTGTCCCCCACATACAAAGCCTGCTCCAAATGGTTCCGCTCCGCCACCAAGCGGATATTATGGCCTTTGCCCTGCTCCGTCTTCCCAAAGCACTCGAAATCGTCAAAATACTGCCCTAAGCCATGGTGCTCCAAAAACGCTTCGATGTAGCCCACTTGGCAGTTGCTGACAATATAAAGGCAAAACCCTTCTGCCCGCAAGGCCTTAAGCGTCTCCTCCAGCCCTTCTAAGAGCCTGCCGCCGTGGAGGCGGATATATTCATTCTCTTCTTCACAGCAGTAATCCATCAGGCTGCGCCGGGTTTTCAAATCATACTCCCCAAATAGGATATCGGCAATCTCGTGCATGCTCTTGCCCATAACCCCCCGTATCATCTCGCTTGTAATCTCCTTTTGGATATCTGGGCGCTTCCTTAAGGCCTCCTCCCAAGAAACCGCCACTTCCTTTGCAGAATCCCACAGCGTCCCGTCCAAATCAAATAAAATTCCCCGTTTCATCGTCCTTTTCTGCCTTTCTTTTCCTGGCTGGCGCTTATTTCCCATTCAGGATGATGGACACAATACCGCACAGCATCCCGCCAATGGGGAAGGCCAGCCAGCAGATTTTCCATTGATGGAAGGCAAAGCCCGCCACAAAGAATACAATGGTTGCCACAATCATGATGCAGCCGCTCCAGGCCTCTATTTTCCTTTCGATTTCTTTCTGCCCCGCATCCGGGTTGTTGGACCGATTGTAGGCAGAAATGTCATATTTTACCTTTCCCAGCACAGCATGGACAATGACCCCTACGCCGGCTGCCACAAACAGCAGGAAAATGCCATTATAAAAATCATCCTCCATTCCCGCAAGCAAAGGGAGGCCGTCTCCATTCATCCCAAACAGAAGGCCGACCAGCAAGACGCCAATTCCCGCAGCTATGTTGGTCGGAAATTTCTCTTCAAATCGCTCCTGCTCTTCCTTTGCATAGAATTCTCCAATAATGGGGTGCCTTTTTTGAAAAAGGTCATGCTGCATCCCTGCCGCCACCAGCTGCAAGACGCCCACAATGACAAAGCAAAGGAATACGGTATTTTGGACGGCCTCCCCAACGCAAAAGCCTGCCAGCAGCTCGTGGGCGGCAAGCCCCAGAATCAGAAGGACTACCCCTCTGGTGATTTTTCGCCTATGCCCCTCCATATGGAGGTTGTAACCCTGGCTGTCTGCAACCTCTAGCTCGGCCGCCTCTTGGCGCAGCAATGTGTCCATGGAACAGGAGAACAGGTCGCAGAGCTGGAGGATTTTCTCCATTTCCGGATAGGTTGCGCCAGCTTCCCATTTAGAAATGGTCTGGCGGGATACGTCCATCTGCTCCGCTAACTGCTCCTGGGTTAAATTTTTCCGTTTCCTGTAAAACTGCAGGTTTTTTCCAAATACGTCCATTCTTCTCCACCTTTCTTTGGAACTGTTACAAATGTGTCACTCCTTCAGCGCTTCTGGTGGTAGTATTTTACAAAATCCTGCATGTAAAGTCTGCATCTTCTGTGTTGCTTTTGGAGAAATCCATGTAAACTTGCGGTTGCATCCCCACAAAAACAGGGAATGACCGCCAAATTACGCTTCTGGATTTGAGGTTTCCCGAATGGACAGCGCCAGTTCATCCAGCTGGCCCTGGTCTACCAAGTTGGGGGCGTCCGTCATCAGGCAGGAAGCGTCCTTCACCTTGGGGAAGGCAATTACGTCCCGGATGGAGTCACACTGCATCATCAGCATGACAATCCGATCCAGGCCATAAGCCAGCCCTGCATGAGGCGGCACGCCGTACTTGAAAGCGTTCAGCAGAAAGCCAAATTGCTCATAAGCCCGCTCTTGGGTGAAGCCCAATACCTCCAGCATTTTCTCCTGGATATCGTTCTGGTGGATACGGACAGAGCCTCCGCCCAATTCCGTGCCGTTTAACACGATATCGTAAGCCTTGGCGCGGACTGCGCCAGGATCGGAATCTATCTTGTCCCAATCTTCTTCCATGGGCATGGTGAAGGGATGGTGCATGGCCATGAAACGGTTCTCTTCCTCCGACCACTCCAGCAAGGGGAACTCCGTGACCCACAGGAACTCAAACCGGCTCTTATCCAACAAATCCAGCTCCCGAGCCAATTCCAGGCGCAGGGCTCCCAACACATCCCATACCACCTTATTCTTGTCTGCGGCAAAGAGGAGCAAGTCCCCAGGCTCTCCCTGCATCTTTTCCACCAGAGACCTAAGCCCTTCCTCCGTCATGAACTTTGCAAAAGAGGACTTATAAGTGCCGTCCGGGTTGACCGCCAGGTAGGCCAATCCCTTAGCGCCGTAGCCTTTGGCAAATTCCACCAGCTTGTCAATTTTCTTGCGGGGCATTGCGCCCTGTCCCTTGGCATTGATGCCCCGGACGGAGCCGCCATTGTCCAGGGCGCCGGTAAACACGCCGAAGCCGCAGCCCGCCACCGTTTCCGAAACATTCACAAGCTCCATGCCAAACCGGGTGTCAGGCTTGTCCGTCCCAAAACGATCCATAGCCTCCTGCCAGGTCATCCGAGGGATGGGAAGGGGAACCTCCACGCCAATCGCTTCCTGAAACACATACTGCAACAGGCGCTCATTCACATCAATCACATCGTCCACATCCACAAAGGACAGCTCCATGTCCGCCTGGGTGAATTCCGGCTGGCGATCCGCGCGCAAATCCTCATCCCGGAAACATCTGGCGATTTGGAAATAACGGTCATAGCCGGAGCACATTAAAAGCTGTTTAAACAATTGCGGAGATTGGGGCAGCGCATAGAAATTTCCTGGATGCACGCGGCTGGGCACCAAATAATCCCTTGCCCCCTCCGGGGTGGATTTTGTCAGTATCGGAGTCTCAATCTCCAAAAATCCTTCCTGCTCCATAAACTTACGCAGCAGCATGGACACCTTGCTCTTCATCATCAGGTTCCGCTGAAGGTCCGGCCTGCGCAAG
>CAOKUK010000113.1 GCA_948472595.1 uncultured Eubacterium sp. | reverse complement strand
GGGCAGGATGCGCAGTGCGGCGTATTCCTGGATCACGGTGGTAAGCCTCCCTCTGCCTTTCCTCAAAATTTCCCAAAAACAGGTTGCATAAATATTCGAAATATGCTAATATATCCATGCTGTGTGTACAAATGTAGTTCATAGGCATACAAACCGGAGGCTACTTTATGGAGGAGAAGACAAAATACTTTGTTTTAAAGAAAAAAGCTGTCCCGGAGGTGCTGCTTAAGGTTGTGGAGGCGAAGAAGCTTTTGGAATCCGGGCGGGCAGAATCCGTACAGGAAGCCACAGATATGGTAGGGATTAGCCGAAGCTCTTTTTACAAATACAAAGACGATATTTTCCCATTCCACGACAACGCCAAGGGAAAGACCATTACGATGGTCATACAGATGGACGACGAGCCAGGGCTTTTGTCTCTGGTGCTCAAGATTGTGGCGGATTACCACGCCAATATCCTGACCATCCACCAGAGCATCCCGGTGAACGGGGTTGCCTCCCTGACCTTGAGCGTGGATGTGCTGCCGGATACGAAGAACATATCCCAAATGGTAGAAAATATTGAGCAGCAGGAAGGGATCCATTATTTAAAAATATTAGCCAGAGAATAACGGCAGATGGAGGGATTTTTATGATAAAAATTGCAATTTTAGGTTATGGCACCATTGGCTCCGGCGTGGTGGAGGTGCTTGGCACTAACCAGGAAAGCATCGCCAAGCGGGCCGGCAGTGAGATTGAGGTGAAATACATCTTGGATTTGCGGGATTTCCCAGGAGACCCTATGGAAGATAAGGTCATCCATGATTATGATATCATAGCCAATGACCCAGAGGTGCAGGTGGTGGTGGAGGCCATGGGCGGCGTGGAGCCGGCTTACAGCTTTGTGAAGCGCGCATTGCTGGCAGGGAAGAGCGTGACCACTTCCAATAAAGCCTTGGTGGCCAAGCATGGCGCAGAGCTGATTGCCATTGCCAAGGAGCAGAGCATCAACTTCTTATTTGAAGCCAGCGTGGGGGGCGGCATTCCCATTATACGGCCGCTGAATTCCTCCCTAACGGCAGACGAAATCGAGGAGATTACCGGTATCCTCAACGGCACCACCAATTATATGCTCAGCAAAATGACCTTTGAAGGGCTGGAGTTTGACGACGTCCTAAAGGACGCCCAGTCCCGGGGCTATGCGGAGGCAGACCCAACTGCCGATATCGAAGGGTATGACGCCTGCCGAAAGATTGCCATCCTGACTTCCCTGGTCTGCGGGCAGCAGGTGGATTTTGAGGAAATCTATACGGAAGGGATTACGAAGATTACGGCCACGGACATTAAATACGCCAAGGCTATGGGCAGGGTCATCAAGCTGCTGGCCACCAGCCGAAAGACCCCTGAGGGGTACTGCGCTATGGTGGCGCCTTTCATGCTTTCCCAGCAGCATCCTTTATACAGCGTGAACGATGTGTTCAATGCCATTTTCGTCCATGGGAATGTGCTGGGCGATGCGATGTTCTATGGGAGCGGCGCCGGGAAGCTTCCCACAGCCAGCGCAGTGGTGGCGGACATTGTGGACATTGCCAAGCACCTGCACAAGAATATCCTGATTTCCTGGAGTTCCAGGAAGATGGAGCTTGTGGACTCCAAGAAGGCAAGGAGCCGTTTCTTCGTCAGGACTCGGAATGGCGCCGACACCATAACGGCAGCCTTTGGGACGGTGGAATGGGTAGAGGCTCCCGGCGTGACAGGGGAGATGGGATTTTTGACAGAGGAAATGACGGAAGAGGAATATGAGAAAAAGGCAGAAGGGCTGCAGAACGTGCTGCAGATGATTCGGGTCGTGTAATCCGTGCAAAGGATTGGATAAGGAATAGGTGATGTAAATGAAATATGTGATTGTGCTGGGGGATGGGATGGCAGACCGCCCTTTGGCGGAGCTGGACGGGATGACCCCGTTGGAATATGCCAAGACGCCGCATATGGACCGGCTGGCGGCAGCCGGGGAGATTGGGATGGTGCATACCATCCCGGATGGGATGTCACCGGGAAGCGATACAGCGAACTTGTCTGTGCTGGGCTATGACCCGAAGGTGTACTACTCCGGGCGTTCTCCCTTGGAGGCTTTAAGCATAGGCGTGGATATGAAGCCCACAGACGTTTCCCTGCGCTGCAACCTGGTGACCCTGTCGGAGGAAGAGGAATGCTTTGGGGAGAAGAAAATCATTGACCATAGCTCCGGCGAGATTTCCACGGAGGATGCGGCAGTTTTATTGGAAGCGGTGAAAAAGGAGCTGGAATCGGACGTCTATCGGTTCTATGTTGGCACTAGTTACCGCCATTTATTGATTTGGGATCAGGGAGAGCTGCTGGAGCTGACTGCGCCTCACGATGTGCTGGGGCAGGCCATTGGGCAGTACCTCCCGGCAGACGGCGTCCTGCGAGGGATGATGGAAAAAAGCTATCGGATTTTAGTGAACCATCCAATTAATGTGGAGCGCAGGGAAAAGGGGCTGCACCCAGCTAATTCTTGCTGGTTCTGGGGCGCAGGGACCAGGCCCGCCCTGTCCTCCTTCCAGGAGAAGACGGGCTTAAAAGGCGCTATGGTGTCTGCCGTGGATTTGCTGAAGGGAATCGCCGTAGGGGCTTCCATGAAGAACATCTATGTGGAGGGCGCCAACGGGGGGCTCCACACGAATTATGAGGGGAAAGCACAAGCAGCTGTGGACGCCCTGGTAAAAGAAGGCTGCGACCTTGTCTATGTCCATGTGGAGGCGCCGGATGAGATGGGGCACCAGGGAAGCGTTGAGAAGAAAGTGCAGGCCATCCAGTTCCTGGACGAGAAGGTGGTCGGCCCTATCCAGACAGGGCTGGAGCAGTCAGGGCAGGCGTACTGCATGCTGGTGATGCCAGACCATCCCACCCCAATCTGCCTGCGCACCCATACGGGAGACGATGTGCCCTACCTTCTGTACAACAGCGCGGATATCCAACAGCATGGCTGGAAGTATAATGAGAGGGAGGCTGCAGAAAGCGGGCATCGGGTAGAAAAGGGATGCGAGATGATAGATTACTTCATAAAGAAAGGCGCCGCTGGAAAGTAAGGGGCAGTGAAAGGGATGGTAGATCTAAATTTGCAGAGAAGGAAAAAGCGGCAGGCAGGAAAGTGAGGTTCTTGCCTGCTGCGTCGTGACAGACAGAGCAGGGGAGCCAATATCTGGATTATAAGGCAATCCCCTTTAGCAAATCTATGCGGCAAAGGATTAGGAGCAGATTTTTTATCAGGAAATTTGCAATCAGTATCACAAGCGAGGCCCAGAGGTATCCGTCACGGTACCGCATGCCGATTTTTATCTTGTGCCGGGAAATCCGCTCAATGGTCTGGCTGGCCAGGAACCACCCGCCGACAACGGCGGTGTAGGGCACCAGTGGGTGGCAGAGGAAGGAGGTGGCGAAATCTCCTTTCAAAAAGGCCGCAACGGCTCTTGTCCCGCCGCATCCGGGGCAATAAATGCCGAAAATGCGCCGGATGACGCAGGAGGGAAAAAGGCTCAGGAAAGATGGGGGGACGATTTGGAAAAGCCCCCAAATGCAGCAGCAAAGGGCGACCAATGCCCATCCTGTATAAAATAATGCCGTTTCTTCTTTTTCATAATCTCTCATGGTATTGCCGCTCCTAAAGTTTTGTGTCTATATTTCACATACCATACAATAGGATATGGAATATATGTTTATGATAACATATGTAATTGAAAAATTACAGTATTTTTCACAGGCGTTTATGATTTTAGATTGGATTATGTTCCTTCATTGACGCTGGAATTGGAAATGGGTATAATAGAGGGAAAGTAAGAAAATAGGTTGTGAAATCCAACCGGTAATCCAGCTGGACAGAAAATGAGATGGCAGGGAGGGTGCGATGAAGATTTCTGTTTTTTACGAAAAAAACAAGAAAAATTTTGTGTTAGGCATGGCATTTGTGGTTGTGAATTCTTTTTTGGATTTGTTTTTGGCTTATATCATGCAGGTTTTGATTGACGCTGCCAGCGGGAGGGATTTGGGAGTGCTGACGCAGCCAATCTGCCTTTCGGTTGTGTTTATTGTCTCTTATGCCGTTTCGCTGTGGGGGTTTCGGTATTATAAGAGTAAATTTGTGAAAAGGGCCGTTTCTTCTTATCGGAAGGAGATTTTTGGCAGGATTTTGAAGAAGAACCACAATGCTTATACGGAAGATTCCACTTCAAAATTGCTTTCGGCAATGACGAATGACGAAGCCGTCATGGAGGAGCAGTATTTGGTGGCACAATTTCAGATTGCCAGCCTTTCCATCTGGCTGTTTGGCTCTATTGCGTTTATGGTTGCCTACAATCTGCAGCTTTCCTGCATTGTAATAGCCGTGTCGCTGCTTTCCGTGGCGTTTTCCGTTGTATTTGGAAGGAAGATGGCTGCGCTTACAGAAGCAATCAGCGACAGCAATGCCCGTTTTGTGGCGAAGCTCAAAGATTTGCTGTGCGGGTTTCCGGAAATCAAGGGCTTTCGCGCAGAAAAAGCTGCGCAAGGGTTGTTTGCGGATGCAAATGAGAGCCTGGAATCTTATAAAGACAGCCGCAGGCTGCAGGAAGGCGGGCTGGAACTCTTGGCTGCCTCCATAGGCTCTGTGGTGCAGCTGGGCGTCTTTCTTGTTGGGGCGTGGTTTGCTATCCAGGGGAAATTAACGGCAGGCATCGTGATTGCCTTTGTGCAGCTGATGAATTATTTCTTGGAGCCCATTAAGTCCCTTCCCGTCATGGCGGCAAATTTTAAGGCGGCGCGCAGCTTGTTCTTCAAGGATTCCCAGCTTGTGGAGGAGGAAAAAGAAGAAGGGCAGGCGGCGCTTTCGGAGGAGCTGTCTGCCATTTCCCTGCGGTCATTTTCTTTGTCCTATGGGGAAAAGCAGCTTTTTCGTGATGTTGCGTTAGACCTTCAGGGAGGGTGCAGCTATGCGGTGGTAGGGGCTTCCGGGAGCGGGAAATCCACCTTGCTGAATGCGATTGTGGGGGCTTGTGGGGAAGGGCAGCAAGGGGAGATTTTGTATAACCAAGTGCCCATTCAGAACCTTTCCTTTGCATCCATTGCGGGCAATGTCATTTTCGTGCGGCAGAGTGTCTTTATTTTCAACGGCTCCCTGCTGGACAATATTACCCTGTACCAAAGCTTCCCGCAGGAAGATGTTGCGCAGGCCGTGCACTTGTCGGGCTTGGACGGCTTGGTTGCCCAAAAGGGATATTCCTATCCTTGCGGGGAGAACGGATGCAACCTTTCTGGGGGAGAGCGCCAGCGGATTGCCATTGCCCGGGCAATGCTGAAGAGGCCGCCAGTCCTCTTGCTGGATGAGCCGACCTCTGCCCTGGATCCGATTACTGCAAATGAAATCATGAAGTCTGTCTTGAACCTGCCTGGCGTTATGAAGGTTGTGGTCACCCATAAATTGGACAGCGGCCTATTGTCTGCTTTTGATAAAATTATCTTGCTGCATGGCGGCAACGTCCTTTGCGGGACTTTTGAAGAGCTGATGCGGGAAAATGCTTATTTTCAAGCTTTGGTTAGCCTGACGGATGCCTGACGTGCCCTGGGCATACCTTATTGACTTTTCTGCCATAAAGGATATAATAACATTTATACAAACAAATTCAATTACCTAGAAAGAGAGGGATTGGCTATGGCAGGAATGATTGGCGGAGTAAGCGGATACGGCAGCTATTACAGCGCGTACGGGAATTATGGCAGCGGCTTTCATGGAAATGGGGGAAATGCCCCTTATCAGGGGGTTGCCATGCAGGCGCCAGGCCGCCCCAGGGAGGATTTTTCCCTCGGCGGGATTGGGCAGGGGAAGGATGGCTCTGTGGAAAAGGTGTCTGGCAAGGACGCCGGACGGAAGGTTTCCGAGGAAGAGTGCCAGACCTGCGCTAAGCGTAAATATAAAGACGGTTCCAATGAGAATGTTTCGTTTAAGTCGGCAGCCCATATAGCCCCGGAGGCCGCTGCCAGCGCAGTGCGCGCCCATGAAGGGGAGCATGTGGCCAACGCCTATGCCAGCGCAGCCGAGAAGGATGGGAAGGTTGTCTCTGCCTCCGTCAGCATCCACATGTCGGTGTGCCCGGAATGCGGGAGGACTTATGTCTCTGGCGGCACCACTTCCACCCAGATTAAATACCCGGCAGACCCTTACAGGGAGAGCCAAAGAGCCCTTTTGGAGGAAAACGCTAAAGGGAACCACATAGATTATGCGGCATAAGGAGAAAGGACATGAGACGTACATCGGCAGAATTGAAAAGGATTTCCAGGGAGCATTTAGTCGGGCATTGGGGGCTTGCCATCGGTGCTAGCCTGCTGTCCGGCCTGATTGTATCGGCGGCATTGATGCCGTTTTATTTCCTCATGGTGGCCAGCAGGGCCGGCGCAGTGCAGTCTGCGGCATTTTCTATCGCTGTGCTTATCGTGGGCATGGTGTCTATGGTGATGGAGTGCGGCATACTGAAGATGCACCTAGCATTTTCCAGGCGTCAGGAGGCGGATTTGAAAATGCTGTTCGGGGAGTTTGCAAGGAGGCCGGAGCGTTATATCTTGTCCTATTTGTTGGTGTTTGGCGTTGCCATCCTCTGTATGCTTCCAGGGAGCGTCTGCATCGTGGTGGGGGCTGTGGGCGGAGCGGCGCTGGCGGAGTGGATTGGCCTGTTATTGTATTTTGCAGGCGCTGCCGTGCTGGTGGCTTTTGCCTTGCGTTACAGCCTTGCGTTCCTCTTATTGGTGGAGGACGCCCAAGTGGGCGTTCTGGAAGCCTTTCGGGAGAGCGCCCGCCTTATGGAGGGGAATAAGGGGAGGCTTTTCTATATCTGCTTAAGTTTCCTGGGGATGGGCATTTTGGGCATGCTCTCCTGTGGGATAGGGATGCTTTGGGTGACCCCTTACATGAATCAGGTATCAGTGAATTTCTACCAGGACGTAGTGATGGAGGCTAATGCGTGAGGCTTTGGCCTATCAGCTCCCAAATTTCCCTTTCTGTGGGAATCCGCCCCTCCTCCAGGGAGAATTCCAAAATAGCCTGATAGATTCTCTTTCGTTCTTGTTCCGTTGCCGTGCATTGCTTCACTCTGCTGCGAATCTGCCCCAGGCATGCGGCAGTCTCTCCCAGGAGCGGCGTCATGGCGGGGGCGGCATAAGATTTTAGGTACTGTGCGATGCTGGGGCTCTGCCCGCCGCTGGAAAAGGCGGCCACCACTTCCCCTTCCTTCAGATAGGCTGGGAAAATAAAGCTGCAGTCCTCAATCTGGTCTACGGCGTTGACGGGAATGCCTTTTTCATGGCAGGCTTTGCTGATGCGGCGGTTCAGCCTGGCGTCGTTTGTGGCGGCCACCACCAAGGCCCAGCTTGCAATATCCGATTCTTCAAATTCCTTTTCCAGGCAGACGGCGCTTCCCTTTGCTTTGAATTCCCCTGATATTGCAGGTGCGATGACTGTTACTTTTGCGCCAAAATCTTCCAGCGCAGCCACTTTTCGCAAAGCCACGCTTCCGCCCCCTACTACCAGGCAGGGGCAATCCTTTAAATCTATGAACATTGGAAAGTAAGACATAGAATTCCTCCTAAGCAGAAAATCCAAATCCCCGGCATGCTTTTTGCATGTATTTTACCACGGCTTTTGCGGAGAGGCAACGGCCTTTCTCATAAAAAATAAAAAAGTATAGGATTTTGCAATGAAATGGGAAAGATACAGCCAGACGGTTCGCCAGGCGCAGGAATTAAAAAATTTTTTGAAAAAATTCTTGACACTGCCATGTTAGTGTGCTAAACTATCACCAGTTGAAAAAATAATACATCAAAATCTAGGAGCAAAAGTAGTACCATAGAAACTGTCCTTACAGAGAGTTATCGGCTGGTGGAAGATAACAGGAACCTTTTATGGGAATGGATTTGTGAGATGCAAAGCGAACTAACAGTAGCGGATGCCGTGTCCTCACGTTACAGGGGTAAGATATCATGTGTATCGGAT
>CAOKUK010000112.1 GCA_948472595.1 uncultured Eubacterium sp. | reverse complement strand
TGGCTGTGGGGGGATGGATTTGGGCTTTGAGGGCGGCTTTTCCGTGCTGAGGGAATCCGTGAATCAGGGTCTCCACAGAGATTGGGAAATAAGGGATGAGGGTCTGGGGGAAGGCTGGGTGAAGTTGCCGAAAAACAATTACCGCACGGTGTTTGCGAATGACATTAAGCCAGAGGCGAAGGCTGCATGGGGCAATTATTTTGGGAAGAGGGGCCTGGATGAGGCCTCCTACTATCTGGACAGCATTGTGGATTTGGTGAAGCTCCAAAAGGAAAATAACATAGGCATATTTCCAGAAAGGGTGGACATTGTGACAGGCGGCTTCCCATGCCAGGATTTTTCCGTGGCAGGCAAAAGGATGGGGTTCGAGTCAGACAAGGGGCACAATGGAAAGCAGGCAGAGCAGGATGCGCCCACAGTGGAAAACCGAGGGCATCTCTACATGTGGATGAGGGAAGTGATTGCGATGGCCAAGCCCAAAATGTTTGTGGCAGAGAATGTGAAGGGGCTGACAAATCTAAAAGATGCCAAGGAAATCATAGAGCATGACTTTTCCACTGTCTGCAATGGGGGTTACCTGGTGGTGCCTGCCAGGGTGCTGAATGCGGCCAGCTATGGCGTGCCGCAAGGGAGGGAAAGGGTTATTTTCCTGGGCTTTCAAAAATCAGCGCTTACCAAAAGCGCATTGGAAAAGCTGGGCGAGGATCGGATAGACCCAGAATACGATCCTTACCCAATCCCCACCCACTATTTAGGGGATGAAAGCCCTTCTTGCGCCATGCTGCCGTTCGTCACCGTGAGCCAGGCTTTTCGGGGGCTGACAGAGCCGGAACAGTCAGAGGACATAAGCCAACAGAAATACTCCAAAGCAAAGTTCATGGGCAAGCATTGCCAGGGACAGCAGGAGGTGCGGCTTGACGGGGTAGGCCCAACGATACGTTCTGAGCATCATGGCAATATCGAATTTCGAAGGCTGTCAAAGGAGCATGGGGGGGCGCACTGGGAGGAATTGGGAAAGGGCATGGAAGAACGGCGCCTTACCGTCCGGGAATGCGCGCGCATTCAGACATTTCCAGACGATTATGAATTTGTCATCCCCAAGAGGGGCGGGAATGTCTCCGTATCTCCTTCGGAGGCCTATAAAATCATTGGAAATGCAGTGCCGCCATTGCTGGCATTCCACATAGCCAGGAGGCTGCAAGAGAATTGGGAGAGGTATTTTGGAGGGTAAGATGTCAAAAGAGAGGGTATTTGCATATGTCCAAAGGCTATATGCTGTAAGAGACAAGCTGCAGGAAAGGCTGCAGGAGGAAAATAAAGAGGGAAAGAATGCAGGCAAGCTGTCTGGCGCAGGTTTTGAGAAGCTTGTGTATGACGCCTTGCTGGAAGCGGGCTTTGCGGAAGACGCAATTACGCATAGTGCGCAGAAATTTCCGGATTTCGTGATAGAGGACCGTGAGGGCGGGGAGAGGATTGGCGTTGAGGTAAAGAAAACAGACGCATCCAAATGGGAAGTCATTGGCGGAAGCGTATATGAAAGCTTGAGAAACGATATAGACGACACCTATGTCCTGATGGCGAAAATGGGCGGCGGCCAGCCGGAGGTCCGTCTTAGGAGATATAAAGAATGCATTGCAGATCTAAAGGTTACGCATAGCCCCCGCTTTTACCTGAACTTGGATTTGCCGGAAGGGGAGGATTACCTGACCCAAAATGACGCCAAAGACTTGTTGGAACTGTCAGGCGATGAGTTGAACAGGAAGATAAGGCAATTGCTTCGAACACAAAAATCCACCTGGTGGAGCGAGGGGGAAACAGTCGCTTTTTCAGATTTGCCCCAAAGTGAGAAAGGAAGCTATCTGAATGAGGGAATTGCTTTATTCCCAGAAGTGTTTCGGGGGGACTACCGAAAATTTACGCCTTGGCTCGTCTACCATTGTTTTGTATGGTGTGGGAACGTAAGGGATATTTTTTCTTCTGGAGGCAATAAGTTCCTGGAAGAGATGGGGATTTATGTGTCGGCGGTTATGTATCGGGCTTGGGTCAATAGTGGGAGCATACGGCAAAGGATATTAGAGATGACAGTCGAGGAGCAGCAGAAGTGCTGGGGAAAAACGCCCCACACTCCAAAGATGCGAATTGAGGCATGGGTATCCATGGTGGAAGAGAATCTCAAGCTGTCGTCAGAGCTCATCAAAAACAATAAAAGGCTGCAGCAATTTGAGGGATGCGCCGATGCAGAAGTTCGCATGGCGATAATAGGCATCTATATCCGCTGTTTGAGGGAAAGGATGGAGCGAGGCTAGAAAGAGCCGTAAGGAACCGCAGAAAATTAAGATTTCTTGGTATTTATTTTGGAGGGGAAGGCAAAAATAAATACGGCAGAACATAATTCAAAAGGGATAGGCATTGCCTGGAAGCGCCAGGCAGCGGGCTTTTGCCTACGGCAACAGAAAGGATGCTATTTATGAAGACATTTCAACAGCTATATTGGGATATCCTAAAACAGGAGACCGGCCAAGGCCGGGTGCTGGCCGGCGAATACAAGCCCTACCACATGGATTGCCTGCTGCATCCGGAGCGCTATGCCCCGGTGGTGTTCGCTGAGGATTGCGAACAGTGCGCCTATGACCAGGCCTGCAGGAATAGCTGTATTTTTGACGCCTTTGAGGAGGATGCGGACGGGAAAATCCATATCAACAAAGACAAATGCATTGGCTGCGGCGCCTGCATAGACGCCTGCCGCCTGGAGAGGCTGGCTGTAAATAAAGACGTTGTCCCAGTGTTGCAGGCTGTCCGTAAGTCTAAGCGGGAGGTCTATGCGCTGGTGGCCCCGGCATTCCTGGGTCAGTTTGGGGAGGGCGTCACCACAGGGAAGCTGCGCGCGGCCTTTAAGGCAATGGGATTCCAGGGGATGATTGAGGTGGCGGTCTTTGCGGACATCCTGACCCTGAAGGAAGCCCTGGAATTTGACGCCAACATCAAGGAGGAGCAGGATTACCAGCTCACCAGCTGCTGCTGTCCCGTGTGGATAGCCATGATTCGCAATATCTACCAAGAGCTGATGCCCCATGTGCCAGGGGCGGTGTCGCCCATGATTGCCGCAGGCAGGGTGGTCAAAAAGCTCCATCCAGACGCCGTGACTGTTTTCATAGGGCCTTGCATGGCCAAGAAGAAGGAGGCCAGGGAGCCGGACATCGCCGATGCCATTGACTATGTGCTCACTTTCCAGGAGGTGCAGGATATGTTCCAGGCAGCTGAGATCCACCCGCAGCTCTTAGGGGAGGATGAGAAAGAGCACTCCTCTAGGGCAGGCCGCATCTATGCCAGGACGGGCGGGGTCAGCGAGGCCGTGAAGGATACCGTGCAGCAGCTCCACCCTAACCGCCCCATCAAGGTTCGGGCGGAGCAGGCCGATGGCGTCCCCGCTTGCCGCGCCATGATTGACGGCTTGAAAAGTGGCGAAAGGAAGGCGAATTTCTATGAAGGGATGGGCTGTAAGGGCGGCTGCGTCGGCGGGCCCAAAGCCATGATTGGAAAGGAAGAGGGCGCAGCCAATGTGGACCGCTATGCAGAAGCAGCCGAATACCGCACCCCTTTGGACAACCCCTTCGTCTTAGAGCTGCTGGAACGGCTGGGCTTCCATACCATTGAGGAATTTTTGGAGAAAAGCGACATATTGGTGAGGGATTTTGGGCGATAAAGATTGCTGCGCATATCTAATTTTTAAGAAATATCTGCGCTGTGGATGATAAAGCAGTTGTAATTTTCTGTAAATTAACTATAATAGAAGATAATTTAAGAAAGAAAAGGGGGTATCGTTATGTCTGAGTTACAGCAGCAGGCAGTTCGCCTAATCCATGGATTGTCAGATGAAAATATTCGTTTTTTAATTGAAGTGATTAAAAGATTAATGCCTCAGGAAGTGTCAGAAGAAGAGTTTCAAATTGCAAAGGAGAGTGCGGAAATGCAAGCCTTTATGAGACTTGATGAAGCCAGGAAAGAGATGAAGCAATATTTTCCGGATGATTTTAATCCAGAAAAGGAATTGGAGGAGGCTAGATTCAAAAGATATGGTAGTTTTGATTGATACGAATATAATAGTTGATTTTTTTATGACAAGAGAGCCTTTTTTTGAGGCTTCTTCAGAGATAATGAAAATGTGTGCTTCCAAGGAATTAGAAGGATATATTGCCTTTCATTCTGTCTCCAATTTATGGTATATTTTACGGAAAATACCGGAAAATAGAAGAAGAGAATGGCTGATTGATATGCTTGGGTTTCTAAAGGTGATAGGGGTGGAGCATGGTGAAGTGATAAAAGCATTAAAAATGGTGGAATTTAAGGATTTTGAAGATTGTCTTCAGGATAGGTGTGCAAAAAGTATTGGGGCGATGTATATTATTACAAGGAATACAATGGATTTTAGTAAATCAGATATTCCTGCTATAACGCCTGAGGCTTTTTTGTCTACGGCTTCCGAATGAGGGCAGACATAGCAAAGATAGAAAGATTATGATGATGTGAAAAAGATGAATTTCTGCACATCATCATAATTTTTCCCTCCCGCTTCCCTCCATTTCTCCCACAAAATAACCAGAAATTCCCCTCCTAATCCATAAAAAGTTGTTAAAAATATTAAAAAAATAATAAAAATCTCTTGTATTTCTTTCCATAGAAGTTTAAAATAGAAGGTAAATTGCGGGAACATGTCCGTGGTTTCGAAAGTACTAAAAAAATTATATACCATAGGAGGTTTTCAACATGAAATTATCAAGAAATTATAAGTTTTGGTTCTGTACAGGCTCTCAGGATTTGTATGGCGATGAGTGCCTGAGGAACGTGGCGGAGCATTCCAGGATTATCGTGGAGAAGCTGAACGCATCCGGCGTGCTGCCCTTTGAGGTGGTGTTGAAGCCCACGTTGATTACGAATGAGTTAATCCGCAAGACCTTCAATGAGGCCAACATTGACGAGGACTGCGCCGGCGTAATCGTATGGTGCCACACATTCTCCCCGGCAAAATCCTGGATTTTAGGCCTGCAGGAGTACAGGAAGCCATTGCTTCATTTACATACCCAATTTAATGAGGAAATCCCGTATGACACCATCGACATGGACTTCATGAATGAGAATCAATCCGCTCACGGCGACCGGGAGTGGGGACATATGGTGACCCGTATGGGCATCGAGCGCAAGGTAGTGGTAGGCCACTGGACCAGCGCCGCCGTGCAGGAGAAGATTGCTTCCTGGATGCGCACCGCCATCGGCGTGGTGGAGAGCAGCCATGTGCGCGTGATGCGCGTGGCAGACAACATGAGGAACGTGGCCGTTACCGAGGGCGACAAGGTAGAGGCGCAGCTGAAGTTCGGCTGGGAAGTGGACGCTTATCCGGTGAATGAAATCGCAGAGGCTGTCGGGGCCGTTTCCGAATCCGATACGAACGCATTAGTGGATGAATATTATGATAAATATGAGATTCTCTTAGAAGGCAGGGACGCAGATGAGTTCAAGCGCCATGTGGCTGTACAGGCACAGATTGAAATTGGCTTTGAGCGTTTCTTGGAAGAGAAGAACTATCAGGCAATCGTTACCCATTTCGGGGATTTGGGCGCATTGAAGCAGCTTCCGGGCCTTGCTATCCAGAGGCTTATGGAGAAAGGCTATGGCTTCGGCGCAGAGGGCGACTGGAAGGTGGCCGCTATGGTCCGCATTATGAAATTAATGTCCGCAGGCATGAAGGATGCAAAGGGCACCTCCATGTTAGAGGATTACACCTATAACTTAGTTCCTGGCAAGGAAGGCATCCTCCAGGCGCATATGCTGGAGATCTGCCCGACCATCGCAGAAGGCCCAATCAGCATTAAGTGCCAGCCTCTTTCCATGGGCGACAGGGAAGACCCGGCTCGCTTGGTATTCACCTCCAAGGAAGGCCCTGGCATCGCCATATCCCTGATTGACTTAGGCGACAGGTTCCGCCTGATTATCAATTCCGTAGACTGCAAGAAGGTGGAGAAGCCTATGCCGAAGCTTCCGGTCGCCACTGCATTCTGGACGCCGAAGCCAGACTTCGCAACAGGCTGCGAAGCATGGATTTTAGCCGGCGGCGCACACCATACCGCATTCTCCTATGACGTGACGGCAGAGCAGATGGGCGATTGGGCGGCCGCTATGGGCATTGAGGCCGTATTCATTGATGAGAGGACCAACATCCGCGACTTCAAGAAAGACTTAATGTTAGGGAACGTTGTGTTTGGGAAATAAGGCATAGATTCAGATGCCCTGCAGGTTTGCGGCGCTGCAAATTTGCCGCCTGCCAGCCTGCAGGGTATTTCGCAATTTTCGTTGATGTTATAACTGACGAAATAAGCGTATAAAAGGGCTGTGGCGGAGTTCCTTGCAGGTTTTGGGCGGCAGGGTTTCGTGGCTTTGGAAAGAGAGGAAATGAGATATGAAATTTTTTATTGACACAGCGAATGTGGACGACATCCGCAAGGCTAACGACATGGGCGTGATTTGCGGCGTGACGACGAATCCCTCCCTGATTGCAAAGGAAGGCAGAGACTTTAACGAGGTGATTAAAGAAATCACCACCATCGTGGATGGGCCAATCAGCGGGGAAGTGAAAGCGACTACTGCGGATGCGGAGGGCATGATCAAAGAGGGCCGGGAGATTGCGGCGATTCATCCCAACATGATTGTGAAGATTCCCATGACGGTGGAAGGCTTGAAGGCTGTGAAAGTGCTGGCTGCCGAGGGCATCAAGACCAATGTGACGCTGATTTTCACGGCGAACCAGGCTTTGCTGGCAGCAAGGGCCGGGGCCACTTATGTGTCCCCCTTCTTAGGGCGCTTAGACGACATCAACCAGAAGGGCACCAACCTGATTGAAGACATTGCGGATATTTTTGCAAACTATGACCTGAGCACGGAAATTATCGCTGCAAGCGTGCGCAATCCGGTCCATGTGACAGAGTGCGCCCTGGCAGGGGCGGATATCGCAACCGTGCCCTACAGCGTAATTGAGCAGATGACCAAGCATCCCCTGACAGAGCTTGGCATTGAGAAATTCAAGAAGGACTACCTGGCGGTATTCGGAGAGTAACTTGGGCGAAGCCGGCGGCAAGCTATGCGCTAAGGCTGCGGCGGAGCGCAGATTTCAGAAAGGAATAAATAAAGGAGACACTTTAAATGGAAAACTTAGAACTTCAGAAAACAGCCAATGAAATCCGCAAAGGCATCGTGACGGCTGTCCATGCGGCAAAGGCAGGGCATCCAGGCGGATCCCTTTCGGCCACAGAGGCATTTACCTATTTGTACTTTGAAGAAATGAACATCGACCCCAAGGATCCCAAGAAGGCAGACAGGGATCGCTTCGTGTTGTCCAAGGGACATACGGCTCCCGGCCTGTATTCCACCCTTGCCAACCGGGGGTTCTTCCCAGTGGAAGACTTAAAGACCTTGCGTCAGATTGGCTCCCACCTGCAGGGGCATCCCTGCATCCAGCACACCCCGGGCATCGACATGTCCAGCGGCTCCCTGGGGCAGGGGATTTCCACGGCAGTGGGCATGGCCTTATCCGCTAAATTAAGCAATGACAGCTATCGGGTGTATACTCTTCTGGGCGATGGCGAGATTCAGGAGGGCCAGGTATGGGAGGCTTCCATGTTCGCAGGCCACCGCAAGCTGGATAACTTGGTAGTGATTGTGGACAACAACGGCCTGCAGATTGACGGCAGGATTGAGGACGTATGCTCCCCCTACCCCATTGCAGACAAGTTCCGCGCCTTTAATTTCCATGTGGTCGAAGTGGCGGACGGCAATGATTTCGACCAGCTCCGGGCAGCTTTCCAAGAAGCCAGGGATACCAAGGGGATGCCCACCGCCATCGTCATGAAGACGGTGAAAGGCAAAGGGGTTTCCTACATGGAGAACCAGGCGGGATGGCATGGAAAGGCTCCCAACGATGAGCAGTATGCGCAGGCAATGGAAGAATTAGAGAAAGCAGGTGAAGCATTATGTCAGAAGTAAAGAA
>CAOKUK010000111.1 GCA_948472595.1 uncultured Eubacterium sp. | reverse complement strand
CAGCTCATAGTATTCCAGCAAATCGCTGATAGGGATTTGGTGGTTCCCGTATCACTGCCAATACTAATAAATCGGAAGCAGTCACCATCTTGACCCCGCATTCCAGTACTGGAAAGGTTATTAGATGTCATACTCTACAGCCTGGCCATGGTCGCCGTCTGTATTTACGGACACCTGGATGGCGTCGTGCATCCCATAGGCCTCCTCTGCGTTGATGCGGAAATCATCTGCCAGGCGAAGGAAATAGGTGATGTAGCCTAAAGGCCCGTATTTCATATGGTTCGTGTTCATCGCGGATACCTGCAGGTTCACATTGGCGTCCATGGTAAAAATATCGCGCCATCCCCCGTTGTACTCGCCGCTCCACATGCCCGACAGGCGGTAGGCGCAGATCCCGGAAGCGCAGAGCTGGGAGTAGCGCCCCGCATACCAGGCTCGTTCCAGCAGGGCATGGTTCAGGCGGGATTTATCGTTCCGCTGTTTTTCCAAAAGCTCTTCCGTGGGCAGCCCCTTGTCCGCCTCATCTCCCTCCAGCGTGAATTTTGCAGCGTTGAATTCATCGCCATGGAGCTTTGCGTGGGGCGCTAAGGCCTTATCGTAACTGAATGTCCCATCGTCATTTTTGTATTCCCGTTTTTCAGCCACGGCCTTTGTCTCGCTTACCAGCCTGTCCACCAAATCATACTGCTCTTTGGCCGCAAAATTCCGGAAGGAACACATATCGGCGTCCCGGTTGGATTTCGTAATCAGGTACACTGCATCCGCATCGGTAATCTGGATGGCCGGATTGTTCTCCCGCCCTACATTAAGCGTCTTGTCCGATTCGGAAAGCATGACTTTCTCTTTTTTGCCGCCTTCCACCACAACGTAAGAGATGGTGGAATACCCGCCGTATTTCAAATCACTGTTGGCATAAGAGGGGTATTTGGATACCAGCCCTATGTAACTGCAGTCGTCCGCCACCAGCTTTTTATAGCGCTGATCCAGCACATTGGTCATCCCATTATAGGCCTTGCACATATTGGAAATGTCGTCCACAGACACGGTCATATTCACCCGCTCCCCATTCGAGGAAGGCTGTATGGAGGTGACCGTCACATTGTCCGCCCGGGAGGTAAAGGTGCGCCTCTCCCATTTCCCCTTTTCATCCGTAAAATTCACGCCGACTTCCGCCGTCTCATAATTGGTCCACCGCTTATAATCCGACACGGTCCCTTGGGAAGCCATCTGCAGGGAAAGCTGAGCCCCCGGATGGTAGGCATAGTAAAACGTCCGGTTCCTGCCATGCACATTCCAAGAGTCGTCCAGGTTGAACACGGCCTGCCTGGCTTCCTCCAAATACAGGTGCTCATCTTTCGGCGCCTCAATGGGGTCAGCCGATGGGAAATTAAAATAGATATACTGGAAATTCAAGGTGTCCCTGTACGGCGCCCCTGAGGTAATCACGCCGTTTTCCCCATTCCCGGAAATCATGCCTTCCCTCCAGGCACGGCTGTCCACCCCGCTTTTGTCATTGGGGATTTCATACCAGGAATTGCTGTAAATGCCCGTAGCGTCATATGTCTTGCCATCCTCTGCAATTTGTTCCGTTGGCTCCTCTGCCGCTGCCTGGCCGGCAGGGCACATCCCTGCCGCCAGGACAACGCAAAGCATTGCCGCAATTAATCTCCTCATTCCTATGTCCCTCCCTTATTTTTTAATCCAGATTTTCTTCTTTGCACTGTATGCGCCATAGACCTTCTGCCCTTTAGAATCTAATTTGTATGCCCTGGCCTTGATATAGTAAACCTTCCCTTTTTTCAGGTTCTTTAGGGTTGCTTTCTCCGTTTTGCCCGATGCGCGCTTTACGGATTTCTTGAAACGGCTGTCTGTGGTATAGGCGAACTGATACCCTGCCGCCCCAGATACCTTCTTGGCTTTCACCAAGCACTGTTTTTCTTTCTTGTTCTGCATCTGGGTGATTTTGGTCGCCCCTACCTTCACCTTGGCCCATTTCGCCTTTAGCTTCAGGTTCCCTGTCACAGCTTTCTTAAAATCATATTTCTTGTTCCCGGCATACCACCCCTTAAACACACACTTGCTTTTGGTCGGTTTCTTGGGCTCGGACACCTTCTGCCCGAATTTCACTGTCTTAGCGGCTACAGCGGAGCCTCCGTCGCTGTCAAAGGCCACGCGGTAGGTGACCGGTTTTACCACAGGAGGCTTCTTCTCCAACGCGTGGATTGCCTTCTTTATGCGGTCTTCTAACCGCATCGCCTGGGATACGCTGGCAATGGAATCTATCTGCCCTTCTGCCTCTTGGATGGCTGCGGACAGCGCCTGATAAGACGCAGGAGTGAAGTCCGCCTCCTTATATCCTTTTGCCTGTGCAATCAGAGCCTTCAAAGCGCTGATTTCCTTGTTGATGCCGGGCTCTAGGTTTCGGATAGCCGCCTTGATGGCGTCCTCTAAGTCTTTTGCCTCCTTCGCATTGGAAAGGGAGTCAAGCTTGGCTTTGGCATTCTCTATGGCTGCGGACAGCGCCCCGTAGCTTGCATCGCTGTAGTCTTCCCTCTGGTAAGATTTGGCTTTCTCTATGGCAGCCTCCAGGGATTTCTTCGCCATTTCCACTGGAACCGCTGAAATCTGGATGGCGCTTACAATCGGCCCCCAGGCATCCGAATCGGACAGGAAAGACAGCCTTAGCGGCTTTGTGCCGTCTGCCGTGCAGGTTCCAGTATACGTCTTGGCTGCGCCGTCAATGTATTTCGTATTGATATTGTTGGCAATGGTCTCATAGCTTGCCCCAAGCTCCCCTTGGCTGGCCAGCACCTCAAAAGTCCTGGTATTGCTGCCGCTCAGGAAATAGGGGACGGTGATTTCCACCTGGTATACATCTGCCGGCAGCTCAAACTCATAGTAAAAATCACTGGACGGGCCTGCAGACCGGTAAGTGGCTTCCTTGGAATCCTCATCTGCCCGGCTGTTAATCCCCTGTTCCGGGTCATTGCCGCCAATTTTTCCCCAGCCCCAGGATTTGCCTGTCACTGCGTCAACCCCCAGCTTCTGATCCGGCCTGCGGTTGCACAGCCCAAACAAATCCTCTCCTGCAAGGCTGGTGTCCCCATTGCCGCAGTCTATAAAATACAAAAGCTTGCTGTCCACAATCTCATCGGCGCTTCTTACGGTAATAGCCGTATCTTGCTTCTTGACCGTGCCGCCCACCTTCACAGTGGTCGTGACCGTAGCCTTCCCGGGGGTTTTGCCTGATACCTTGCCGTCTGAGCTGACCTCGGCTACCGCCGCATTGCTTGAAGAATAGGTAATCTCCGCATTGCGGACAGCCTTGGGCAAGGTGACCTGGATCTGCTTTGCAGAGCCGCTTACGACAGTCTTTTTCTTAGACGCCGTAAACCCTTCTTCGCTAAAAACCTCTTCCTCTGTCCGAGGCTCATACAAACGGTATACTTCTTCTGCAGACAGACACTCCTCATAGACGCTGACGTCGTCTATAAGCCCGCGGAGCTGCCCGTCCCAGAAATTCACGCACAGATAGATATCCTGATTTTTGCCGGAAAGCACATTTGCAATGCTGTCGGACTGAGCCACCATCACGCCGTTTTCGTACACTGTTGTAAGGGAGCCGTCGCTTTGGATGGTATGCATCACCCACTCCCCTGCCGGCGCGCGCATGGACTCTGGAAGAGTCGTATAAGAGCCGTTCGCCTTTGTCCAAATCTTGCATTGCGAAGAGCCGTCCCCTGCAATGCCCAGCCATTTTTCCGGGCTGTTGTAGCCTAAGAAAATGGTCGGCGTATTGTTCGGGACAGACACGCTGGGCTTTACCCATGCATTCACGGTATACTGCTGCCCCAAGTCCTTCTTGTTCAAACGAAGCCCATAAGCCCCAGTCTGCAGGGCGCGGCCGCCTTTGCGGCCTTCGCCGTAAATCGCCTGCCCGCTATAGGCCGAAATCCCGTTCCGATTCACTACCAGGCTGGCGTCCTCTATCCCCTTTTCAAAATCATAGACCCACCTCTCTGCCTTTGCCTTCTTCAAGCCCTGCTGCGCAAGGCTCAGTTCTTTTGCCGCTTCATCCCTTGCCGCCTGATCTGCGGATTCCAGAAGCCCCAATGCCTTCCCATAAGCCTCTGCAAAGACCTTCCAGGTCTCCTCTGTGTATTTCCCTTCCTGGTTGCCTGCCTCATAGAGAGCCGAAGCGCTTCCTACCGCCTTTGTCAGGCTGTCTTCCTTGTCCACAAAAATCTTAATATATCCCAAAAACGGCGCCCAGTTGTCTTCCTTGCTGCGGATAGCGGAAACGGTTACAACCTCCTTCTCCCCTTTTACGGAAAACTCAGACTCCACCGTCTTGACGCTGTTGTCCGGAATGTCATTCGTCGTATCCAGGTTGGATATCAGATTCTGCGCCTTCCCTTCCCCCACCTTCAAATCTACATTCATAACGCGGTTCCCCCACTGGTAGCAATGGGGAATCCTCACTTCTATCTTGTAGTCCCCTTTGGGCAGCTCAAAATAATAGGATAAGGGGGCTGCATCGTTCCCCTGCACCAGGCGCACCTCGTGGCCTACATAAGTGTCTGTCTCATAGGAATAACCGCTGTCATAGCCCCAGCGGTACTCCCCTTCCCCTTCTGCATGATAAGGCTGGTCCGCTATGCCGTCGTTATACCTTCCATAAACCTCTCCATCGGGAATGCCCGCACCGCCGCAGTTCACAAAGTATGCCACATAGCTTTCTGCCGGGACAGGCTGATCCGCCTTTTTTCCATAGATTTTTATATAGCCTAAGAAAGGTGCCCAGTTATTCTCGTTGCTGCGGATGGCGGAAAGCGTCAAGGCCTCTTTTTCCCCTTCCACGGAAAATTCCGATGCAATAGCCTTTATGCTTCCTTCTGCAATATCATCGGTGGTATTCAGGCTTGCTATCAGGCTCTGCGCCTCCCCTTCCCCCACCTTCAAATCTACATTCATGACACGGTTTCCCCAATGATCGCAATGGGGGATTCCCACCTCCACCCGGTAATCGCCCTTGGGAAGCTCGAAATAATAGGATAACGGCGCTGCATCGTTCCCCTGTACCAGGCGCACCGGCTGGCCTGCATACGTATCTGTCTCATAGGAATAGCCGCTGTCATAGCCCCAATGGTATGCCCCCTCCCCTTCTGCGTCATAAGGCTGATCCACGGATTCCTGGCTGTATTCCCCATATGCCTCCCCTTCGGGAAGGCTGTTCCCGCCGCAGTTCACGTAATATAAGACCGTTTCTGCGCTTTCTTCATTTTCTGCCCTTACATCCACCGCCTGTGCCAAGTTCCCCATCACCAAGGATAGCGCCAGCAGCCACGTAAGAATCCTCTTTGTTCCTGGCAATCTGCTCTTCACGTCTTTTTCCTCCTTTTCTCTTCCAGGCTCTTCAAATAACCCCAAAGCGCTTCCTTTTATTGAGGTTATTTCCATACGCCAAGTATACATGCCTTTTCCTTGGGAAAAAAGTGAATATTTTACACAAAATAGAGAATATTTTCTTTTCTCAGGTACCGGCGCATGTTACCCCTATGGATTTCCTCCCAAAACCATAACGCAAAGCTGCTGTTTCCTTAAAAAGAAAACAGCAGCTTCTCATTTTCCCCTGTATAGATATTGTCCGCCGTGATTACTTCCATTCCGGAATCAATGACCTTTTCCACCGGCTTTCCCTGAGCCACCCGCACGGCTGCCTCTATTCCAAGGTATCCCATAT
Organism: uncultured Eubacterium sp.; assembly: GCA_948472595.1. GTDB lineage: Bacteria > Bacillota > Clostridia > Lachnospirales > Lachnospiraceae > Petralouisia. The sequence continues at coordinate 2,309 of CAOKUK010000111.1, read as the reverse complement.
TAAAAGGCTTCTGCACCACCAACGCATCAATGATGCCTTCTTCCATATACTGTATGCCCTTCTTGTCGTTGTCAAAGCCAATGACCTTTACCTTCCCGCCAAGGCCCAGCTCGTCCACTGCCCTTGCGGCGCCAATGATGGAATACAGATTCAAGCCGGCCACCATATCGATATCCGAGCGCCTGCCGAACATCTCCTTCGTCAGCTCAAAAGCCTTGTCATAATCAGAATTGCAGTACATCAGCTCTTCTATCCGCTCCCGGGAACGCCCCAGCCCCTGGCGCATCCCCTCTTCCCGCTCCATAGCCGTGGACGCACCTTTCAAATGGGAGATAACGGCTATCTGTGTGTCCTCCTCCACATACTGCGCCATTTTCCGCCCCAGCGCAATGCCTGCGTTGACATTGTCCGTCCCAATGTAGCAAGCCCCTATGTCTTTATTGATTTTGGAATCGATTAAGACCAATTGTATCCCCGCCTCTATGATTTCCTCTATCTCATCCGTCATATCGGCATACAGGATGGGGGAAACGGCAATCACATCCGGTTCCTGGGCGATGGCTTGCCTGATATAGGAAATCTGCGCCTCATAATCCGATTCCTCCTTCGGCGCAAGGACCGTAAGCTCCGCTTGGAACTCTTTGGCAGCGCTCCTGGCCCCATGGATGGTATCCATCCAGAAATCATTGTCCTCATCATATACCTTGGGGATAAACACAATCTCCGGCTTGCCCTGCCTCTGGTACTGCCGTATGCCGACGGCTGCGGACAAAACAACGGCAAAAGCCGCCAGCAATGCCCACCCTTTCCAATTCCGCTTCATTCCGTCCCTCCCTGTATTTCCTGTGGAACCACTATTTTGACCGTGGTGCCCAGACCCTTCTCGCTCTCAATCTTAAACTCGCACAAATCCCCATAGTAAAGCTGCATCCTCCTCCTGATGTTCCCAAGCCCTACGCCATTGTGCTTTTGGGACTGGGGCTTCGGGTCAAAGATATGGCGCAGTGTCTCCCCATCCATGCCCACTCCGTTGTCGGACACCTCAATCACCATCCGCTCTCCCTCCTGGCAGCCCCTCACCTGAATCGTCCCTTTGGATTCTTTGTATTTCAGGCCATGGTATAAGGCGTTTTCCACCAAAGGCTGGAGCACCAGCTTCAGAATCCGGCGCCCCAGCAGCCCCTCCTCCACCTGTATCTTATAATCCACCTTATCCTCATAACGCATTTTCTGGATAATCAGATAGTTCCTGGTATACTCTAATTCTTCCCTCAGCGTCACGAAGACATCGGACTTCCCGATAGCCTGGCGGAAGAACCTGGCAAGGGCGGACGTCATCTTGATAGCCCTGTCCGACTCCTCCGCTTCAATCATCCAGATAATGGAGTCCAGCGTATTGTACAGAAAATGGGGGTTAATTTGGGACTGCAAAGCCTTCATCTCTATTTCCCGCTTCTCCTCTTCATCGCGCATATTCTTCTGGAGCAGCAAATCTATCTGGCGGACCATCCGGTTGAAATCCTGCTGGAGCTTATATATCTCATTTTCCCCCTGTACCTGCACCTGGACAACTTGGAAATCCCCCTCTTTCACCTTGTCCATCGCTTCCTGGAGCCGCTTCATGGGGCGGGTGATGTTGCCCGCCATCACCACTGCCATCACGATGGCCAAAAAAATCAAAAGCCCGGCAATGGCAAAATAAATCGCTATCACCATATGTTCATTTTCCACCAATTCAGAGGCATAGACCACCCCCACGATTGTCCATCCCGTCTTTTTGGAATGGAAAGGCGTGTACACCTTCTCTTCCCCGCTTTCCTCCCTATAAGTAACGCTTGCGGCCTGCCCTACCACCTCTTCCAGCCGCTCCTTCTTCACATCGCTTAAAATAAGCTGCTGCTGCGGATGGTAGACAATGTTCCCCTGGGCGTCCACAATATACACGTATCCCCTTTTTCCCAGACTGATGGACTCGCATAAATCACTGATGACGTTGTAATTCAGGTCAATTAAGAGCATTCCAGCCATATGGCCGTCCTTGGGGTCTTTCAGGCCGTGGCTCATAGTGACTACCCAGTCATACCGCCCCTTGACGATATTCTGGACATGGGAAGAAGAAACGTGCATCTCCTCTCCGGCCTTCCTCGCCTCCTGATACCAATGCTTCTGTTCCAGGCGGGCGTACTGATTCCACTCTTCCTGGCCGGAATTGATGAAATGATTCCCATTTTCCCCCAATACCGCAATGTTGCAGATATCCTTTCGGATTTGCAGCATCGCCCGAAACTCCTCCCCCAGCTTCTCTTCCG
>CAOKUK010000110.1 GCA_948472595.1 uncultured Eubacterium sp. | reverse complement strand
TGTTACGCAGCAGAACAAAAGGCGTGTGGATCTGTATGTGGGGATTTCCTATGATGCAGACGTCAAGAAGGCCAAGAAGCTTTTGGAGGACATGGCTTTAGCGGAGCCTTCCCGGATAGAGGGGGAGGAGACGGTGGTTTTTGTGGATGCGCTGGCAGACAGCAGCGTGAGGCTGGGGTGCCGCCTCTGGGTGTCTGCGGAAAATTACTGGCAGGCAAAGTGGGGCCTCACGGAGCGGATAAAAGAGATTTTTGACGAGAACCAGATCGAGATTCCATACAGCCATTTGGACGTCCACATGAAGCAATAAAGAATTTTCCTTATGAAAATTATTTTTTGCATTGACAATTCGGTAAAAGTATGTTAAGGTTTTAACTATGTTACCGGGGGATGTTTGAGAGTTTTTTCTTGCAGATTTGCTTTACTCTATGAAGATTAATTTTCAGGCACTCTTCTAAGATAGTCTTTTGGAAAGTATTCAGGAGGAAGTGTGTATGCAACAGGGAACAGTAAAATGGTTTAATGCCAAAAAGGGTTATGGATTTATTTCGGACGAGTCCGGCAGTGATGTGTTTGTGCATTTTTCGGCTCTGAACATGGAAGGATTCAAGGAACTGAAGGATGGCGAAGCTGTAGAGTTCGAAGTCGTAGAAGGCGAGAAGGGGCCGCAGGCCGCCAATGTTGTGCGCTTAGGGTAAGTAAATCTGCGCAAGGTAATTGAAACATAGAGTGGATTCTGAATAAGATGACGTATCGGGAGGCTGCCGGCAGGCAGTCTCCTTGCAATTTTATCTTATGGGAAATAGCCATATTTGCATGGATATTTGATGAATGCTGCGAGAGAAAATTACCCCATTGCTTGCAGCGGGGTTTTAGATTAGGATAAAAATAGAGAGGAATAAAGCGATGGATTTAGAAAAGTGTAAGGCCTATGAGCTGCTAAAGGAAGAGAAGCTTAAGGATATCAAATCGGAAGGCTGCCTGCTGCGGCATAAAAAAAGCGGGGCCAGGGTCTGCCTGATTTCAAATGAGGATGAGAACAAGGTGTTTTATATCGGGTTCCGCACGCCGTCCTTTGACAGCACAGGCGCAGCCCATATTTTGGAGCATTCGGTTCTCTGCGGATCCCAGAAATTCCCGGTGAAGGATCCTTTTGTGGAATTGGTGAAGAGCTCCTTGAATACCTTCCTGAATGCCATAACCTATCCGGACAAGACGATTTACCCGGTGGCCAGCTGCAATGGGAAGGATTTCCAGAACCTGATGGAAGTCTATATGGATGCGGTGTTTAATCCGAACATTTATCAGCGCAAAGAGATTTTTTGCCAAGAAGGATGGCATTATGAGATGGAGAGCATGGATGCGCCCCTGACAATCAACGGGGTTGTGTACAATGAGATGAAGGGCGCCTTCTCTTCTCCAGATGAGATGCTGTACCGGGAGATTTTGTCTGCCCTTTACCCGGATACCTCTTATGCCTTTGAGTCTGGCGGGGATCCGGATGTGATACCGGATTTGACCTATGAGAAGTTTTTGGATTTCCATCGGAAATATTACCATCCCAGCAATTCTTATATTTACCTTTATGGGGATATGGATATGGAGGAGAAGCTGGAGTGGATGGACAGGGAGTATTTGGGGAAGTTTGAGGCAATCCAGGTGGACTCAAAAGTGAGGCGCCAGGAGCCCTTTACAGAGCCCAAAGAGGTGGTCATCCCCTACAGCATCGCCAGCGGAGAGCCCTTAGAGGACAATGCCTACCTGTCCTACAATGTGAGCGTGGGCACGATTTTAGACCCTAAGCTGTATGTGGCCTTTGACATCTTGGATTATGCCCTGCTCAGTGCGCCGGGGGCTCCCTTGAAGCAAGCCCTTCTAGACGCCAAAGTTGGGAAGGACATCATGTCTTCTTTTGACAATGACACGCTGCAGCCCAGATTTTCCATTGTGGCCAAGAACAGCAGCCTGGACAAGAAGGGGGAATTCCTGGAAATCATCAAGCAGGTGCTGAAAGAGCAGGCGGAGCAGGGGATCAATAAAAAGTCTCTTCTGGCGGGGATTAACAGCTTTGAGTTCCGTTATCGGGAGGCGGATTTTGGATCCTTCCCTAAGGGGCTGCTGTTTGGGATTGAGTGCCTGGACAGCTGGCTCTATGACGATAAGGAGCCGTTTTTGCATCTGCATGGCCTGGACGTGGTGGAATTTTTAAAGGCACAGGTGGACACCGGCTATTTTGAGGGGCTGGTGCAGGAATATTTGCTTGGGAACCCCCATGCCGCCCTGGTGGCGGCCGAGCCTCAATATGGCTTGAATGCGCAGAAGGAAGAAGCGCTGTCGGGGAGGCTTGAGGCCTATAAGCAGTCCCTTGGCGCAGAGGAGAGACAGGCAATTGTGGATTTTACGCATCATTTGAAGGCTTACCAGGAGGAGCCTTCCTCCCCGGAGGATTTGGGCAAGCTGCCTTCCCTGGGGCGGGGGGACATCAAGAAGAAGGGAGAGGGGCTTTCTATTCGGGAGCATTTTGTGGACGATACCCTGATGCTCTGCCATGACATTGACACCAGCGGCATTGCCTATTTCAGCTTGATGTTCGATGTGACGGGGATTTCAGAAGAGATGGTTCCCTATCTGGGGCTATTGAAGTCTGTGCTGGGCTACGTGGACACAGAGCAGCATACCTTTTCAGAGCTGGCCAATGAAATCAATCTGCATACAGGCGGGATTTTCAGCAATTTTGGGATTTACCCCCATGTGGAAAAGGGAACCATTGCGCTGAAATATGAGATAAAGGCGAAGGCCTTGTACCATGAGGTGCAAAAAGCCATGGAGATTATCAAGGAAATCCTCTCCGGGAGCGATTTCCGCAACTATGGGCGCATGTATGAGATTATCGCCCAGCTGAAGTCCAGGCTGCAGATGGGCTTAAGCAGCGCCGGGCATTCCACATCCTCCGTGCGCGCCATGTCTTATTTTTCCGAGGGGGCGAAATATACGGATTTGTCCCAGGGAATTGCCTTTTACCAGTTGGTTAAGGACTTGGAAGAGCATTTTGAGGAGAGGAAGGAATCCTTAAGCGACACGTTAGAAAGCCTGATGCCTGTGATTTTCAATCCGGAGGGCCTGATGGTGAGCATTGGGGCGGAGCCGGAGGGCATGGCTCAGGCAGAGGAGGGAATCCCGGCATTAAGGGCCGTTTTGCCTTCCAGGCCGCAAGACATGGCAAGAGGGAGATTGAAGCTGGAAAAGAGGAATGAGGGATTCTTAGACGCCTCCCAGGTGCAGTATGTGTCCCGGGCGGGGAACTTTAAGAAAGCCGGCTATGCCTACACGGGGGCGCTGCGGATTCTCAAGGTGCTGCTAAGCTATGATTACCTGTGGATTAATGTCAGGGTCAAAGGCGGGGCCTATGGGTGCATGAGCGGATTTGGCAGGAATGGGGATGGGTATTTCGCCTCCTACCGAGACCCCAACTTAGGGAGCACCAACCAAGTATACGAAGGCATCCCGGAATACCTGGAGCAGTTCCAGGTGGATGAGGAAGAGATGACCCGGTATATCATCGGAACGTTCAGCGGCGTGGACGCCCCCTTGACCCCGGGAGCCAAGGCCGGGCGCAGCGCAACGGCATATTTGACCGGCGTGACAGAGGAAATGCTCCAAAGGGAGAGGGAGGAAATCCTTCAGGCCACCCAGGAAGATATCCGCAAGCTGTCCGGCATTGTAAAAGCGATATTGGATGAGGACGCCTTCTGCGTCATCGGGGGCGAGGAGAAGCTGAAAGAGGAAAAGAGCCTGTTCCTGGAACTGCGGAACTTATATTGACAGCCGAAGGCAGGAAAGGCTCTGGAACGAAAAGGAGAATAGCATGGAGCAAGGAAAAAAATCGGGCTTTGTGACAATCATAGGGAGGCCGAATGTAGGCAAGTCCACCTTAATGAACCGTCTGATTGGGCAAAAGATTGCCATTACGTCTAAGAAGCCTCAAACGACCCGCAATCAGATACGGACAGTGCATACGGACGCCCAAAAAGGCCAGATTGTGTTTGTGGACACCCCTGGCATCCACAAGGCCAAGAACAAGCTGGGGGAATATATGGTAAATGTGGCGGAACGCACCCTGAATGAAGTGGATGCGGTTCTCTGGCTGGTGGAGCCTACGGATTACATTGGCGCAGGGGAACGCCATATCCTGGAGAAGCTGGAAAAGGTGAAGACCCCGGTGATTCTGGTCATCAATAAGACCGATACGGTGAAGCGGGAGGATGTCTTTTTGGCCATTGACACTTACCGCAAGGAGTACGATTTCGCCGAGGTGGTGCCCCTTTCCGCCCTGCGGGGGGACAATACAAAGGTGCTGTTGGAGCTGATTTTCCAATACTTGCCCTATGGCCCTATGTTCTATGAGGAGGACGCCGTCACAGACCAGCCCCAGCGGCAGATTGTGGCTGAAATTATCCGAGAGAAGTCCCTCCATGCCCTGGACGAGGAGGTGCCCCATGGCATTGCGGTGACCATTGAGCAGATGAAGGAGCGCAAAGGCGGCAGGATGGTGGATATCGATGCGACCATTATTTGCGAGCGGGATTCCCACAAGGGAATCATCATTGGCAAGGGCGGCAGCATGCTCAAGAAAATCGGGAGCAACGCCAGGTATGAGATTGAGCGGATGCTGGGCTGCCAGGTAAACTTAAAGCTCTGGGTGAAGGTGAAGAAGGATTGGCGGGACAGCGACTTTTTGCTGAAAAATTTTGGCTATCGGGACGATGGGGAGTGAGGGGCTCATTCGTGTTGGCATGCGATAGCCTTTGCCAGAATTTATCTGGTATATCAGCCTGTGGATAGGAAACCCTATAGAGTGGATGGCATTTCCCTGCAGCTGCCCAAAGGCGGCTGCAGGGGCAACAGAAGAACAAGGGGGATTCCATATGGTTGAGCAGGAATGGATGAAGTTTGCAAGTACAGGAAGCGTACAGGATTATTTAAGCTACAGATGCCGCCTGGGAGAGGATTTCGGGGAGGCAGGCAGGGAGACGATGGGCAGGAGCGTGAATCGGTATGGGACGGAACATAGTGCTGACGGGCATGGTGATATCTGCAATTCCGATAGGGGAGTATGACAGGAGGATAACGCTATTGACAAAGGAAAGGGGGAAGGTTGCCGCCTTTGCTCGGGGCGCAAGGCGGCCGGGCAGCCAGCTTATGGCGGCCGGCCCTTTTTCCTTTGGGCAGTTTGAGGCTTACGAAGGGCGCAGTTCCTATACGGTATCCAAGGCGGATATTAGCCATTATTTCCGGGAGCTTGCAGCTGATTTGGAGGGCGCTTATTATGGCTTCTACTTCCTGGAGATGGCGGATTACTATGCTAGGGAGAATGCGGATGAAATACATATGCTGAAACTTCTGTACCGTTCCCTGCAGGCTTTGGAGAGCAAGAGGTTTGATTGCCGCCTGGTGCGGCGCGCCTTTGAGCTGAGGGCCATGGCTATCAATGGGGAAGGCCCGAATGTGTTCTCCTGCCTGAAATGCGGGAGGGAGGAAGGGCTGCGGTGGCTTCATGTGGAAAGCGGCGGCGTCTTTTGCGAGGCCTGTGGGAAAGATCGGGGCTTTTTGCCTGCTGCCGGCGGCGGGCAGAGGGCAGGGGAAGGCAGCATGGGGCGGGCTTTCGCCTACCGGCTGGAGGAATCTGCGCTCTATGCCATGCAGTACATCCTTTCTTCCGATATTGAAAAGCTCTATTGCTTTGCCCTTTCCCCTTCTGTGCTGGAGGCTCTGGGGCAGGCAGTGGACGCCTATGTCCGGCGCTATATTGACAGGGAATTCCACTCCCTTGCCGTATTGGAGCAAAATGAACGGTTTGCCGCGCCGGGAATTTTATCCGGAAATCCAAAATCGGCAGTTGCAAATAATGGCAGAACAGGTTATAATATCTAAGGTTTTTAATCAAAGATACGTTAGGAGGATTTGTATGAAAGGAATGAAATATGCCTGCCTGGCCTGCCTGGTTTGCCTGTTGGCGGGGATGCTGGCCGGATGCGGCAAGCCCCTGGAGGTGGAGCGGGACACTGTTTATATACAGAAAAAAGGCACAGTGGTCGGCGCGGCAATCTCGAACCTGGATAAGGACTATTATGATGAAGATGAATTAAAGCAATATGTGGATTCGAAAGTGGGCGATTACCAGAAGGGGCATGGGGAGGACAGCATGGAAGTGGATCGGTTCCTGGTGGAGGAAGGCGTGGCGAAGCTCTATATCAAGTACGCCAGCTGCAAGGACTACCAGGACTTCAATGAGGTCACCCTGTTTTCCGGGACAATCCCCCAAGCCTTGGTGGAAGGCTTTGACTTCAATGCGGAATTTAAGGAAATAAAAGAGGGAAAGCTGGCTGGGGATGTGGACAAGAAGGCGATTATGGATATGGACGCCAAGGTGGTGGTCCTCAGTGAGAAAGTTGATGTGAAGGTGGACGGCACGGTTCGGTATGTGTCATCCGATAATGCCAAAGTATCCGGGAAGGACACTGTTTCGCTCCAGCTTCCAGAGGACGCAGAGGATGGGGAAGACCCGTCTTTGGTATATGTAGTGTATGAATAAGGAAATGAGATCATTTAAGAAGAGGAAAGAGGTAGCAAAGAATGGAAAAGACCATGGAGAAAATTGTAGCTTTGGCGAAGGGCAGGGGATTTGTGTATCCGGGCTCTGAGATTTATGGCGGCCTTGCCAATACTTGGGATTATGGCAATCTTGGGGTGGAATTGAAAAATAATGTGAAGAAGGCATGGTGGCAGAAATTTATCATTGAGAACCCCTACAATGTGGGCGTGGACTGCGCCATCCTGATGAACCCTCAGACTTGGGTGGCTTCCGGGCATTTGGGCGGGTTCTCCGACCCATTGATGGACTGTAAGGAATGCCATGAGCGCTTCCGGGCAGACAACCTTATTGAAGACTTTGCGGCAGAAAAAGGCATAGAGCTAAAGGATTCCGTAGATGGCTGGAGCCAGGAAGAGATGCGTTCTTTTATTGAGGAGCATCAGGTGCCCTGCCCTACCTGCGGGAAACATAACTTTACCGATATCCGCCAATTCAACTTGATGTTCAAGACCTTCCAGGGCGTGACAGAGGATGCCAAGAACACGGTGTACTTAAGGCCGGAGACGGCTCAGGGCATTTTCGTGAATTTCAAGAACGTGCAGCGTACCTCCCGGAAGAAAATCCCCTTCGGCATTGGCCAGGTAGGGAAGTCTTTCCGCAACGAGATTACGCCAGGCAACTTTACTTTCCGCACCAGGGAATTCGAGCAGATGGAGCTGGAGTTCTTCTGCGAGCCAGGGACTGATTTGGAATGGTTCCAGTACTGGAGAGGCTTCTGCCGCGACTGGCTCCACAGCCTGGGCATGAAAGAGGAGGAGCTTCGGCTTAGGGACCATGACCCGGCAGAGTTGGCCTTCTACAGCAAAGCCACCACAGACATTGAGTTCCTCTTCCCCTTCGGCTGGGGCGAGCTGTGGGGGATTGCGGACCGCACCGACTATGACCTGACCCAACACCAGAACACCTCCAAGCAGGACATGAGCTACTTTGACGATGAGAAGAAGGAGAAATACGTGCCCTATGTCATTGAGCCATCCTTAGGCGCAGACCGGGTAGTGCTGGCCTTCCTGTGCGCCGCATATGACGAGGAGAACATCGGCACGGAGGAGAAGCCTGACATGCGGACGGTGCTTCATTTCCACCCGGCATTGGCTCCCGTGAAAATCGGCGTGCTGCCCCTTTCCAAGAAGCTGAATGAGGGCGCAGAGAAAATATATGCGCAGCTGTCTAAAAAATACAACTGCGAGTTTGACGACAGAGGAAATATCGGGAAGCGCTATCGGAGGCAAGATGAGATTGGCACGCCTTTCTGCGTTACATACGATTTTGATTCAGAAAACGATGGCGCAGTGACGGTGCGCGACCGGGACAGCATGGAGCAAGAGCGGGTCAAGATAGAAGATTTGGATGCTTATTTTGCAGATAAATTCTACTTTTAATGGAAACAATTTATATAATATAAATTTAATT
>CAOKUK010000109.1 GCA_948472595.1 uncultured Eubacterium sp. | reverse complement strand
GGCGAAATCCAGCGCTTAGGGAGGCTTAGGCGTGAAGGCTCTCCTGAACGCCTTAGCCTCCCTTAGCGATTAGTTCGCCAAAGCGTTGCCTCCGTTTGCAGGGGGCGGCTGCCAGGCCAGGGACGCGCCCTCCCTGGCACTCCCCCCAAAAAATCGTCTCCCGCCTCACAAAATATCATTAATATCCGATTTCAAAACATCCGCCTTCGGCCCATAAATCGCCTGAATCCCATTATCTTTCTTCACCAGCCCCATGGCGCCTTCCGCCTTCCATGCAGCCGTATCCGCCACCAAATCAGGATTCTTCACCGTCACCCGCAGCCTGGTCATGCAAGCGTCTACCAGCGTAATATTCCCGCGCCCGCCCAATAAGGCAATGATGCGCTCTGGCTGACTGTTCGAGCCTCCATTCCCGCCGCTTCCAGAAGGCGCAGACGCTTCCCCCTCATCCTCATTTTCATCTGTATAATTCCCCAGGCGCCCCGGCGTGGCAAATTTGAATTTCCCAATCATAAAATAGGCGACCCCATAGCCAATGGCAAAAAACGCCACGCAGCAGATGATAAAATGGATGATGTCGCCGCCCAGCCCCGCTTTCAAGGACATGGGCACCCGGGTCAGGAACTCTAAATTCCCAAAGGAATGCAGGCGCAGGTCCACAATGCCCGCCATGGCAAAGGCGCATCCCTGGAGGATGGCGTAGATAACATATAGCGGCAGTGCGCAGAACATGAACATGAACTCTAAAGGCTCTGTCACGCCTGTCAAAAATACAGCCAGCACCGTGGAGAAAATCATGGAACGGTAATTCTTCTTCTTGTCTTTGTCCACCCGGCGGTAAATTGCCAGGGCAATCCCCATAAGAAGACCCGTTGCGCCAATCATCTGGCCAACCTTGAAACGCGCCGGGGTAACGGTTGCCAAAAGGTTGCTGTAGGAAGCCATGTCGCCGGCGTCCTTAAAGTTAATCAGATCCGTCACCCATGCAAGCCAAAGCGGATCCTGCCCGAACACCTCAGAGCCTGCATTGATGCCTGTCTGGATGAGGTAAGTGCCGCCAAAGGACGTATAGTTCATGGGGATGGTGAGCATATGGTGCAGCCCAAAGGGAAGCAGCAGACGCTCCAGCGTCCCGTAAATGAAGGGAGCCAAAATCGGCGATGAAGAGGAAGAATTCGCAATCCACACGCCAAACATATTGATGCCCGTCTGCACCATCGGCCACAAAGTCGCCATCACCAAAGAAATCACGGTGGAATAGGCAATGACCGCTAAGGGCACGAAACGTTTCCCATTGAAAAAGGACAGGGCGTCCGGGAGCTTGCGGAAATTGTAAAACTTGTTGTAGACCACGCCGCCCACGAAGCCGGCGATAATCCCGACAAACACGCCCATATTCAAAGCGGGGGCGCCCAGCACGGAAGTAAAGTAATTCTCCACCAGCATTTCCTGGCCAAAGAAGGAATGGACCACTGCGCCTGGCTCGTTCAGCATGTCGCTGGTCACGCCAAAGGCTGCGCCGGTGATGCAGTTTATTAAAATAAAGGAAATAATCGCCGCAAATGCGCCGCCTGCCCGCTCCTTTGCCCAAGAGCCGCCGATTGCAGCAGCAAACAGGATATGCAGGTTGTTGATAATGGCCCAGCCAATATTCTCCATGGTGCTGCCCACCAAGAGAATCCAGTTGATGTCCCCACCCGCAATCTGAATCAGCTTCCCTATGCTGAGCATCAGGCCCGCTGCCGGCATGACGGCGATAACCGTCATCAGCACTTTTCCCAGCTTCTGCAGAAAATCAAAATTAATGAGCTTTTTCTTAGGCTTTGCTTTCGGCGCCTCCTGACTGGAGCTTGCCGATTTTGCAGGCGCTGCCTGGCCGGCCTTTGGAGCAGACGCCGCCGCTTCTTGGGCAGAATGCGCCCCGCCTTTTTCGGACAGGAAGAACACCGCATCCTGGCCTGCCTTCACTTGGCCTTTTGCAGCTTCCATCTGCAGCTCATCCACACCGCCGCAAAGGAGCACGGGGGTTACAAGGTTCAGGCCTTTGCCCTTGATAAAGTCCAAGTCTGCCTCTGCCACCAAATCCCCAACTTTCACCTTGTCCCCTTCCTGCTTATGTACGGTGAAGCCTTCCCCCTGCAGGCCAACCGTCTCTAAGCCCACATGAACCAGCACATCAATGCCATCCTCCGATTGGAAACCATATGCGTGCTTTGTTGCTGCAACAGATGCAATCTCCCCATCGACAGGGCTATAGATCTTCCCGTCTTCTGGAAGTATTGCAATGCCGTCTCCCAATGCCTTTTCTGAAAATACTGGGTCTGGAACTTGTTCCAATGCAACAATTTTCCCTGATAAGGGCGCCGTGATTGTAATTTTTCCAGCTTCTCTTCCTTTACTTCCCATAAAAGTTCCCTCCATTTCTCATATTTTCCCTGTTTCGCTCTTGTTTATGCAAAATAATGCAATATATTTTTATTTATTGCGTTATTTTGCATTTATTTTATGCAACACAACTATACAATATTTTAACGAAAATTACAACTATATTTTTGTATCCTGCAATTATTTCTACATATTGCATAATTTTCGCATTGCTATTTTATGCAATATGGCAACGAATTTTGCAAAACGGTTGACTTTTCCATTTATTCTATTTATAATGTAGCCATTGATTCGAATATTATTCCAATATTTCATCCATCCAGCCAAATCCCCCGCTGCAAGCAATGGGGCGCCAGGCTTGCAACGCTGCAAGGCGGCAATAGGATTTCAAAAAGGAGGTTTTTATGGCTGTTACAATTAGAGATGTGGCTGCACTGGCGGGGGTCTCCCCTTCCACCGTTTCCAGAACCTGCAAAGACCACCCATCCATCAGCAAAGAGACCAAAGAAAAAGTGCGCTGCGCAATGGCGCAATTGGGGTATGAGGCGAATATGCCAGCTGCCTCCTCGTCTGGGCAGAGCCCCCAGGTGATTGGCATTATCTTGCCCCCCTCTTCCCGAGATGCCTATGAAAATTCATTTTACCTGGAAGCAATCCGAGGCGTCAGCCAATTCTGCAATGGGCGCAAATATGTCAGCACGGTGGTCACGGGGCAGGATGAAGATGAAGTCTTAGGCGCAATCCAGACTGTGGTGAAGGACGAGCGGGTCGGAGGCTTTATTATCCTCTATTCCAAGCAGGACGACCCGATTATTGATTACCTATACAACGAAGGGCTGCTCTATGTGCTGATTGGGAAAGCAAAGCAATTCGTAAATCAGACGATTTACATTGACAACGATAACCTTCTGGCCGGCAAGGAAGCCACGGAATACCTGTATTCCTTGGGACACCGGAAAATCGCTTATGTGGGGAGCGAGTGCATCATGCTCTTTTCTGCGGAGCGGCGGGCTGGCTACCAGCAGGCCTTGGCAGAGCGCGGGCTGCCCCTGAACCCGGACTACTGCATTGAGGTAGAGCAGCTTTCCTTAGACAGCAATGAAGCCTTCCAAGCGCTTTTAAGCCGCAAAGACCGTCCCACGGCTGTGGTGGCCAGCGATGACATACTGGCCGTTTCACTGGAAAGGATTTGCGCACAGATGGGACTCTCCATCCCCGAAGACTTATCCATCGTGTCTTTCAACAATTCGCTGCTTTCGCGCATCACCTCCCCGCAGCTGACTTCCGTGGACGTCAACTCACACCAGCTGGGAATTGAAGCGGCCTCCCAGCTCATTAACCATATCGAAAATCCAAACCTGCTGGCCACAAAGATTATCGTGCCCCACTCCCTGGTCGTGCGGGATAGCTGCAGGGAGGTTGATAGTTAATAGCCTTTGCGCACAAAAAGGCTGCTGCGTTTTTACAGCGGCCTTTTGCTTTGGTGAAAAGAATTTAATTACGATGTTTAATACTTTTGAGATGGCAATTGGTAATGCAAAATGTGTTGTGGGATTTGATAAACGTTCGTATCCGTTGCCTATTCCTGTAACAGTTATGGATGTTTCTGATGAGAAATATTCAGATATATTTTATGAGATTACAGGAAATATTATTCAAAAGGCAGATTTTGATGAGGTTATTCGTAAAAAGATAGATGATGAATTGTTATTTTTATCATAACAAAGTACTTATTAATTCATACATTTATTCACACCTTTCCTTTTTCTATATAAATTCTCCTTAAAAAAGGGATACCCGGTTCTCTGGGTATCCCTTTCTCTTACCTGCATAAATAATGAATCCATTTTTTAAAACACATACTTCATTGTATCTTGGATGATTGCACCGTAACTGTCACCCTCAATATTGACTTTCCTTGTTCCGTTCCCCTTAAATGTTTGAGAATTCCACTGGAGCCTGTAACGAATCATCCTCCCGCTCCAGCTTCACCTTTGAAAAGACAACATCTGAAACAGAAAGGCCCGCATGGCTGGCCGCAATGGATTTCGCCACTTTTTTCCCTTCCATCCGAATCCCCCTCCTCGTATTTTTTGAACCTTATTCTACCCTCGAAACATTAATCTATGATTTGAGCCTGCGCTTTTTCTCTGACCTTTTGATAACTTCAACATAACCCGAAAGCAGCTCCCCTGCCCCAGCTCGCTCTCCACGCTGATTTCACCTCCGTGGAACCGCACAATCTCTGCCACCATGGACAGGCCAAGCCCTGTGCCGCTGCCCATGCGGGACTGATCCGCCTGGTAGAAACGCTGGAAAATTTTGCCCTGCTCCTCTGGCGCAATCCCAATCCCGTCATCTGCAACGGACAGCCCCATTTCCTGTCCTGCGCATTCCAGGCGGACAAGGATATGCCCCCCTTCTTTCCCATAGCGGTAGGCATTGCTGACCAGGTTTGTCAGCATCCGGGCAAGGAGCTGGCGGTTCCCATAAAATGGGGCTTCCCCTTGTGCCTGGCATTCCAGATGGATCCCCTTCTCCTGGATGAGCGCCAAGTCGCCGCACAAAGACCGCACCAGCTCCGCCAAATCCAGCTCTTCCCTGGGATAGCTGTCCGCCCGCATCTCCAGGCGGGTGAAATCCAGCATGTCATGGATAAGCCTCGCCATCTTCCTGCCCTGCCGCTGGATGGTCTGCAGCGCCTGCTCATACTCCTCCCTGCTCCTGGGCTCCTCTAAGGAATACTCGCACTGAGCCGTAATGACGGACACCGGGGTCCGAAGCTCATGGGAAGCGTCAGAGGCAAACTGCCGCTCCGCCTCAAAGGCTTCCTCTAGCCGCTGGAACATGCTATTAAAGCTGTCCGCCAGCTGATGGAGCTCATCCTTACCCTCTCCCAGCTCAATCCGCTTCTTCAAATCACTGCCTGTGCCAATATGGGCGGCAGAGGCTGAGATTTCCTGGATAGGCCTAAGCATCCTCCCCGCCAGCAGGCTGCCCCCTATGGCAGACACCAGCACCAAGAGCGGCAGCAGCAGCAAAGAGATGCGGATAATGTCCGACATCTGGGAAATCCCCTGTTTTTCCGATACCACGCCCCGCAGCCAAAGCCCCTCTAACCCCCTCTGGGACAGCTCTCGGTCAAAGACATAATACACGATTCCATCCGCCTTCAGCCGCTGCACCTTGGCGTCTAGAAAGCCAAGCCCCGCCGTCTCCTGGGAAATGGGGTTCTCCCCATGCAGCATGGACATATCCGTATGGTAAAGGGCTGTGTACACCTCATTGACCTGATCCAGGAAATCATCGTCTATCTCCAGATAGCCATCCCGGTATGCGCAGAAATAATCTGTTTCATGAACCAAATCAATATTGTCCAAATTGTCATAAAACTCTATCTCATCCACATTGTGCTCCACTGTCTCCACCAGATTGTCCCGTATGGTCTTCTGCAAAATCTGATGGTTGACGAACAGCACTATCACATAGGCCAAACAAGCCACCAGCAGCAATGCCGCCGTAAACCAAAAGGTAATCTTAAACCGAATGGACAAACCCCTCATTTCCCCTCTGCCTCCCGCAGCACATAGCCCTTCCCCCGGACGGTATGAATCAATTTCTTCTCATGGCCGCCGTCCACCTTCTTGCGCAGGTAGCTGATATAGACGTCCACCACATTTGTGCCGCCCTCATAATCAAAATTCCAGATATGATCCTCAATCTTCTCCCTGGACAATACAATCCCCTGGTTATGCATCATATATTCCAACAGCGCATACTCCTTGGCCGACAGATTGATCTCTACGCCTCCCCGCTTCACCACATGGGATGCGCAGTCTAAGCTCAGGTCTGCCACCCACAGCACGCTGCTGGCAACCCCAAAGGGCGCCCGCATCATAGCCCGCAGGCGAGCCGACAGCTCCTCAAAAGAAAAGGGCTTCACCAGGTAGTCATTCGCCCCGCTGTCTAACCCCTTCACCCGGTCAGCAATGGCGTCCCGCGCCGTCAAGAACAGCACCGGCGTTGCCTTCCCGGACTCCCGCAGGAACCGCAGAACCTCATACCCATCCGCCTTCGGCATCATGACATCCAAAATAATGCCGTCATACTCCGTATAGGACAGAATATCCATCGCTTCCCTCCCATCCAAGCAGCTGTCCACGCTGTAGCCGTCTGACCGTAACTTCTTTGTTATGATGCGGTTCAAATCTTCTTCATCCTCCGCCAGCAAAATCCTCATTTTCCTCTTTTCCCTTTCATTTCATGTGAATCGAGTAGGAGGGGGATTTGAGTAATCCCCCGACCTCTCACACCATATTGCGTGTCCAAATTGATACAATTTCTGCGTGGGTGCTACCGTTTTTACATTTATCCCAAACGCCCTAAAATAAACACTTTTCAAAATGGAAGATGCACCCGACCATGAGTGGCTATCGTTATTTTTTGCACCCAAATAATTACACATCATTTATAGTTGAACCGTTATCACTTCTTGATATTTATTTCTTAATATTAATTCATCAGTATTTTCGCTCAATATTTTAGGAGTATGGTTAGCAATATTATCAGCAAGCTCATTAGTCCCAAATTTTACACCCAATGTTTTAATCTCATCAGCAGTTGCAAAATGGTATTTATCACATTCAGTTTTCATGAGATTTCTAAACAAATCTTCCTGCGCATCTGACAGTTGAACTTCAACAATATCTGCCAAAAGTAATTCATAATGACAAAACACATTGCTAAGTTCAACATTTGTCATATGTCTTCCACAATATTTATAAGATAAAACACCAAATAAATTTTTATCTAAAATGCCTGTAGAAAAAATTTCTTCGATAAACTCTCTGCTAAGATTTTCTATATTTTCTCGATACTGAGTTTTATTACACCAATTTACATTATAACAAAACAGTGCTTTTTTGCAATCATTGTCACTAAATTTTAGAGGAAAAATATAATCAAAGATACCCTTAGGGGCATTGTATCAAATTGCGATACACATACCAATAAAGTAGTCTGCAAAAGAGCATTCGCCCAAGTTTGCCCCAAAGTGCCGAATTATGCAGTTTTTACCTTACTCCTTCCGTGACAGTAACCGACTTTTGCCTACGAGTATATACTATCAGGCAAAAAACCAGAACAAAAGTTCGCATCCTCGCCAATGTAAAAATGCCCCTAAAAGCACACGGAAATAATGTAACTCTGAAAGCTATGTAGTGCCAAAAGTGCCGTGTTTACGGGCTTTGTTGGCTTTCCGTGTCTGTATCCGCCAGGGAAGGAGACACCCTGACAAGATTTGACAATGTCACCTGGATTTCGTCAATTTTTATAATTTCCTTGATAAACTCATATACTACTCAATAAAAGACAAAAATATTTTCTTCCCATGCCCTTAATATATTATCTAATATATATACTGGAAAATCTAAGTCAGTAACAATACCTGTGACTAATTGATAATCTAATAAATTCTTCTCCATATAACCTTGAATAACCTCCCTTTTTTTCTTGATTTTTTGCACATATTTACCACTCAAATTATTTTTTATGTTTTTGAATTTTTGATAAATATTTCCCTTAACAGTTAAAATATCATGGATACACTTACATTCAATCAAATATACAATTTTTTCACTATAATTTACAGCTAGTATATCTACTTCCCCAGGAAGTATAGTGTGAAAGAAAGTAGAGGAAAACCATAAATGGGCGC
>CAOKUK010000108.1 GCA_948472595.1 uncultured Eubacterium sp. | reverse complement strand
CGGCAGCCCAGAGGCAATCAATCGCATATATACGCCGATTGGGCTGGATATAGGAGCAGAGACGCCGGAGGAGATTGCGGTGGCCATTATGGCGGAAATCATCCAGGTGAAAAGCAGGGAGAAGAGCGGCAGTTACCCCAAGGAGATACTGGAGGCGATTTTGCAGGATGGGTCTGTGCAAGGGGAAGCCGTGCAGGAAAAGCCTATGCAAAAAGAAGTGATGGGAGAAGGAAAAGGGAGAAGGAAAGTGCTTGCAACGATTGTGGGGCGCAAGGGGTCTGCGCCTCGTGGAGTTGGGACGAAAATGTTGGTGCTGCCAGATGGGGGATGTATAGGGACCATTGGAGGAGGGCGCGCAGAGTTTGAAATCCGGCAAAAAGCCTTGGTTCTGCTGCAGGAAGGGCAAGAGAGTGCAAGGCTGTGCCAAATAGATATGGCGGCAGAGGCGGAAGAAGAGGGGATGGCCTGCGGCGGAAGGATAGAGGTGTTGCTGGAGTGCCTGTAAGATGGAGCTGGCGGTTGGGCATGGCGGCGGGTGGCTTGGCTGCTTTCCTGTCTGGTTTGTGTTTGGATGTAATACGCAAGGGGAGATGGGGGGCGGATAGGTTTGCGGGAGCGCCTGCCAAAAGAAAAGAGAGGGATTGTTGAAATGGAAGACAGGTATGGCAGGAATATTGACTATATGCGCATTTCCATTACGGACCGCTGCAATCTAAGGTGTTGCTATTGCATGCCGGAAGGGCTTTCTTTTGCTCCGGTGGAGGAGCTTTTGTCTTTGGGGGAGATTGAAGCTATCTGCCAAGCAGCCGCCAAAGCAGGAATCCGTAAGCTGAAGGTTACGGGGGGCGAGCCGCTGGTGCGCCCGGGATGTCCGAGCCTGATTGGGAAATTAAAGCGGATTCCTGGAATTGAGCAGGTGACCATGACAACGAATGGCATAGCCCTTGGCCAGTTCCTTCCTGAGCTTTTGGAACATGGGCTGGATGGGGTCAATATCAGCCTGGATACCCTAAAGCCCCAAGTTTACCGGCAGATTACAGGGGAGGACAAGCTGGAAGCCGTCCTGGAAAATATACGGCAGGCGGCAGATGCAGGGATTCCGGTGAAAATCAATGCGGTGCTCCAAAAGGGCGTGAATGATGGGGAATGGCTGGATTTGGCATTGCTGGCAAAGCGCTTGCCTGTGGATGTGCGCTATATTGAGATGATGCCGCTTGGGCAGGGGAAAGGATTGGAGCCCATTTCCAACAAGAGCTTGCTGCGTTCCTTCCAAAAGGCCTTCCCGGGTTTCAGGGAGGATAGGCAAGTGCATGGGAATGGCCCGGCGGCTTACTACCGATTTCCAGGCGCAAGAGGGAGCATTGGGTTTATCAGCGCAATTCATGGGAGATTTTGTAAGGGCTGCAACCGCATCCGCCTGACCTCCCGAGGGAAATTGAAGCCATGCCTTTGCTTTGGCGAGGAAGTGGATTTGATGGGGGTCTTGCGGAGAAATCCGGAACTGGATGAGTGTGCGGGGCAGAAGAGCATGGAGCTTCAAGCGTTATTTCGCCGGGCGGTTTTGCAAAAGCCCAAGGAACACAGGTTCGGCATTGAAAAAGATGTTACGGAAGGCAGGCAGATGGTGCAAATCGGGGGATGAGCGTATGGTGAGGGCGTCAGCCGTTTGCCTGAATTTTCATCGGATGCGTTGGATTTCGGGCGCTGCAGCAGAGGCAGCTGTGAGTTTAGGAGAAAGAATATATGGGAAAAGTCATTGCGATTTGTAAAAGTGAGAAACGGGGAACCCCCAAAATAGAAGTGACAGAAGCGTTCTTAAGGGAAGGATGGGGAATGGAGGGAGATGCCCATGCCGGCCAATGGCACCGCCAGGTGAGCCTGCTTTCCTTGGAAAAGGTGGAAGCGTTCCGGGAAAGGGGCGCAGAAGTTGCGTTTGGCGCTTTTGGGGAAAACTTGGTGATTGAAGGCATTGATTTAAGGTCTGTGCCCGTGGGCACAAGCCTGCAGGTTGGGGAAGCCGTCCTGGAGCTGACCCAAATTGGCAAGGAATGCCACAGCCATTGCAGCATTTACCAAGCCATGGGGGACTGCATCATGCCCAGGGAAGGCGTATTTGCCCAGGTGAAAAGGAGCGGAGGGGTCAGCTTGGGGGATACGGCGACGCTGCTTCCCCTTCCCAAAGACCGTCCTTTTACAGCGGCGATTATAACAGTGAGCGATAAGGGCAGCCGGGGGGAGCGCGAGGATAAGAGCGGCCCCTTGCTGAAAGGGATGCTCCAGGCTGCCGGTTATTGCATAATCGAGACGCTGCTCCTTCCAGACCAGAAGGAGAATCTCACAGGCCAGCTCTGCCGCCTGGCAGACCAACGCCAGGTGGATGTGGTGTTTACTACAGGCGGCACGGGATTTTCTGAGCGGGACGTGACCCCGGAGGCCACCATAGCGGCATGCGATCGGATGGCAAACGGCATTGCGGAGGCAATCCGCCAGCATTCCCTGGCGATTACCGGCCGCGCCATGCTGAGCCGGGCAGTGTCCGGCATACGGAAAAAGACATTGATTGTCAACCTTCCGGGCAGCCCCAAAGCTGTGCGAGAAAGCTTGGACTATGTCCTTCCGCACCTGTCCCATGGGCTTGGGGTATTGCGGGGCACGGACGGGGAATGCGGCTGATATATTTGAGGGGAAGAGGAGTGGCAGGAACTATGGCAGAAAGAAGAAGGTGCGGAAGGGTTCTGTTTTTCTTCGTATTTGTTGTGGCGGCAGGGGCTTTCGTTGCCGGATGCATAGGCGGGCTTCATGGGCAAGCGGAAGAATCCCGGCATTCTGGGGAAAATACAGGGCAAATTGAAATCCAGGTGTTCATAGCGGCAAGCCTGAATCGGGTTATGGCAGAGCTGGCAGAACAGTATGAGAAATCGCATCCAGAGGTGAAAATCACTTACAATGCAGACAGCTCCGGAACATTGCTGACACAGATACAGGAAGGCTATGCGTGCGATATTTTCTTTTCCGCCGCCCAAAAGCAGATGGATCAGCTGGAAGCGGACGGCCTTGTGGTGGAGGGGACGAGGGAAAATGTGCTTAAGAACCAGCTGGTGGTCGTTTCCCGCAAAGACAGCCAGACCAAGGTGGACGGCTTGGAAAACCTTTCGGATGCAGAAAGCATTGCATTGGCGGGAGGCAGCGTCCCAGCGGGGCTCTACACCAGGCGGGCCTTAACCAGCTTAGGGATTTTGGAGGAGACAGAGGATTTAGCCGCCATTACGACGGCTCAGGTCTCAAAGGCTCTAGGCGGCGTGGAAATCAGTGAGCAGGACAATGTAAGCAAGGTGCTTGCGGCAGTGGCGGAGGGCTCCTGCGAGGTGGGGACTGTCTATTATTCCGATACTTATGGATATGAGGAGCAGCTTTGCGTCCTGCAGGCTGTAAGCTATGAATTGACAGGGGACGTGGTCTATCCCGCCGCTCAGGTGGCGAACAAAGAGGCGGATGAGGAGCAGGCAAAGGCTGCCGGTGAGTTTCTCGCCTACCTTTTGTCCGATGAGGCAAAGAGCCTGTTCCAATCTTATTATTTTGATGCGGCGGCAGAATAAGGGCACAGGCAAAGGTGCGCCTGGCGATAGGGAAGGGAGGGAAATGCAATGGGAGAGGTTTATCGGATACTGCAAGGCCTGGATTGGAGCCCGTTGTTTATTTCCTTAAAAACGGGGGCTGTGGCGACGGCGCTTTCTTTTTTCTTGGGCATCTTCATGGCTCAGAAGGTCGTGCAGTCATCCCCTGGGAAAAAAGCATTCTTAGACGGGCTCCTTACCCTTCCGCTGGTGCTGCCCCCTACGGTCGCAGGCTTTTTTTTACTGTTGCTGTTTAGCCGCCGCAGGCCTCTTGGAACACTGCTTTATGAGGGATTTGGCATAAAAGTGGTGCAGTCTTGGCTGGGCTGCATCATCGCTGCGACAGTGATTGCCTTTCCGCTTATGTACCGCAATGCCCGGGCGGCTTTTGAGCAAGTGGATTCAGACATTATCTATGCGGCTAAGACTCTGGGGATGTCCGAAACCAAGATTTTTTGGAAGGTCCTCCTGCCTTGTGCATCCCCAGGCATCCTGTCCGGCACAGTCCTTACTTTTGCCCGGGCATTGGGGGAATATGGCGCCACCTCCATGCTGGCAGGGAACATCCCTGGCAAGACTGGGACGGTATCCCAGAGGATTGCAATGGTCATCCAAGACGGCGATTTCCTGACAGCCGGGGTATGGGTGGCAGTTGTGGTGGCAATTGCATTTGCCATTGTATTTTTGATGAACCTTGCTGCGGCAAAAGGCAAACGCGGCGGGAAGCAAAAGCCTTGATAGACCTTGGGCATGTTCTGCCAGCCCATTTTCCGGAAAAAGACGAAAGGAGCCTATTTATGCCCATAGACCTCCAAATAAAAAAGGGACTTGCGTCCTTTCTCTTAGACATCCAATTCCAAACAGCATCCTCCCGCATTGGCGTCTTAGGCGCATCCGGCTGTGGGAAAAGCATGGCTCTAAAGTGCATCGCTGGCATTGAAGCCCCGCAGGAAGGGCGGATTCAATTGGGCGGCGCGCTTTTCTTTGATTCCTCCCAGGGAATAAACGTGACCCCGCAAAAGCGGAACATTGGCTATCTGTTCCAGAATTATGCCCTGTTCCCCCATATGACGGTCGCGCAGAATATAGCGGCTGGGCTGAAAGGCGCAAAGGCCTGGAAAAAAGCGCGCGCAGAAGAAATGATGCGAAAATTCCGCCTCTTAGAGCTTTCTGGCCAATACCCTTCCTGCCTTTCCGGCGGCCAGCAGCAGCGGGTGGCTTTGGCCAGGATTATGGCCTACCAGCCAGCCTCCATCCTGTTGGACGAGCCCTTTTCCGCACTGGACGTATATCTGCAGGATCAGCTGCAAAGGGAGCTGCTGGAAATGTTGGAGGGGTATCAAGGAACTGTGATTCTGGTTTCCCACAGTCGGGATGAGATTTACCGTTTCAGTGAAGAAATCCTGATTTTGGATCAGGGGCGCAATATCGTATCAGGCAAGACAAGGGAAGTGTTTGCCAACCCCATTTACCAGGAAGCGGCCAGGCTGACTGGATGCAAAAATTTTTCCGAGATCCGGCGCATGGATTCCCACTCCATAGAGGCCATAGACTGGGGCTGCGTGCTGCGTTTCGAGCGGCCAATCCCGCCGGAGGCTGGCTGCATCGGCTACCGGGCTCACGACTTTGTGCCAATCTGGGGAGAGGCGCCAAGGAACGCCCTCTTGATATCGGAAGCAGAGCGGGCGGACTTGCCCTTTGAGACAAATTTCTATATACGCCCGTCAGGCGGACGGGCTATGGCCCAGCCCGTCTGCTGGTTCGTACAGCGCAGCCAGATGCAGGAAATTGGCCAAAAAGGGCTGCCAAGCTGCCTACAGCTCCAGGAAGAGAAAATCATGTTTTTGAAAAAAGCCATCCATAGGGGAGAAAGTCATATGAAACAGAGGGATTTTTGTTAAATTGCACAAAAACCCCTCTGTTTTTTCTTGAAAATCCAGATAATTTTGTTCTAATTGCCATTTTTCCAGAACACCCCAAAAAGAGGTCATCCGTCCTTTTTCTTTCTGCTGTTTATTCGTTATAATAAGGTTATAGGAGAGGTGAAGCCCATGGAAGCGTTTAAAGAAATGCCCTTGAAGAAGCAGGCGGAAATGGAGCGCTTGTTCCAAAATTGCTCCGAGGAAGTGAAGTACTATATGAGGGTGGTTGATGTGGAAGAGGAAGCCACATTGATTGAGGCAGGGGAAAAATGCAGGAATATTTACATCATTTTATCCGGCAAGGTAACCGGCATTGAATGGCCGCTGCGCGAAAGGCCGTATTTTTTCAAGGATTACGGCCCAGGGGATTTTTTTGGGGAAATTGAATATTTTGCAGGACTGACAGAGTACCGTATTGGGGTTGTGGCCGTCACAAAATGCAGGGTGGCTGTAATTCCAGTGTCCTACTATATGGAATGGCTGAAGACAGACGTGGATGCGCTGTACCTTAGAACCAAGGAGAACATGCGCAGGCTGATTTCCCAGACGGCTGACGCCAGGAAATACCTTTTTATTGAAGGCAGGGAACGGCTGATTATGCATCTGATACGGAAATATGAACAGAAGCGGGCATTAAAAAGCGTCCTGGAACTTAAGCAGGGCAGGGAACAGCTGTCGGAGGAAATTGGTTTTTCCATAAAGACTCTGAACCGCAATATTAAGAAATTGCAAGAAATGGGATTTATCTGTCTCAAGAAAGGGAAAATCATCATTACAGAAGAAGGTTACCGGGGAATGAAAAGGCACATAGGAGATTATATTTATGGGGACGAGAAGTAAGCAGGCAAAAGGAGGAGGGAGAATCATGTATGTAGGAAAGAAAGTAACCCGCGTGGACGCCTATGACAAAGTGTGCGGCCGTA
This sequence comes from uncultured Eubacterium sp., assembly GCA_948472595.1. Lineage (GTDB taxonomy): Bacteria > Bacillota > Clostridia > Lachnospirales > Lachnospiraceae > Petralouisia. The sequence continues at coordinate 1,788 of CAOKUK010000108.1, read as the reverse complement.
CAAAATATACGGACGACCTATGCGACAAGGGGGCATACATTGCGCGGGTGCTGCATGCCACGATTGCCCATGGGCGCGTCATTTCCATGGATACATCCGAGGCGGAGAAAATCCCAGGCGTTGTCAGGGTGTTTACCTGCTTTGACCTGGAGGAGAAGCATTATTTCCCCACGGCGGGGCATCCATGGTCCACAGACCCGGGGCACGAGGATGTGGCGGACCGTCTGGTGTTGACAGATCAGGTGCGCTTTTATGGGGATGACATTGCGGCGGTCGTGGCAGAGGATGAGGTGTCAGCGGCGCAGGCCCTTAGGGCGATACGGGTGGAGTATGAGGAATACCCTTTCGTGCTGGATGTGCAGGAGTCCATGCGGGAGGGGGCTCCTCAAATCCATGAGAAATACCCGAACAATATCTTAAAGCATACCACAATCCGAAAGGGGGATTACGAAGAGGCCATCAAAGAGCCAGGGCTTTTGAAGGTTGAGGGGTGGTATGAGACCCCTGTGGTGCAGCACTGCCACATTGAGAATTTCATCTGCTATGCGCAGATGGAAGGGGGGCGCATCACCGTCGTCGCCTCCACGCAAATTCCCCATATTGTCCGCCGCATCGTGGGGCAGGCGCTGGGCTGGGATTGGGGGAAAATCCGCGTCATCAAGCCTTATATCGGCGGCGGCTTCGGCAACAAGCAGGACGTGCTGTATGAGCCGCTCTGCGCATGGCTGTGCCTGCAGCTTGGCGGGCGCCTGGTTAAGCTGGATGTGCCAAGGGAGGATACCTTCGTGTCCAACCGGGTGCGCCATTCCATCCGCAGCCATATCATTTCCTGGGTGCGGCCAGACGGCACCTATGCGGCCCGCAAGCTGGAGGCATTTTCCGACCAGGGCGCCTATGCGTCTCATGGGCACAGCATAGTGGCAAAAGGGGCAGGCGCATTCCCACAGCTTTATCCTTGTGAGAATGTAGAGGTGGACGCCTATACGGTGTTCACCAACAAATCCGTGGCGGGAGCCATGCGAGGGTATGGGATTCCCCAGGCCATGTGGGCGGTGGAATGCCATACAGAGGATGTGGCAGCCAAGATTGGCATGGATCCGGTGGCGTTCCGCAGGAAGAACTTGATGCCTGTGGGATTTGTGGATTCATTCTCGAAAAACGAGCTGTATGACGACACGTTCAACCAATGCTTAGACAAGGCAATGGCAGCCATTGATTACGAGAGGAAATGGAAGGAATACCAGAACCAGTCCGGGGCAATCCGGCGGGGGCTTGGGGTGTCGGTGTTCTGGTATAATACGGCGGTATGGCCTATTTCACTGGAGACTGCATCCTGCCGCATGGTGCTGAACCAGGACGGCTCCCTGCAAGTGCAGCTTGGGGAGACGGAGATTGGGCAGGGGGCGGATACGGCCTTTGCCCAAATGACGGCGGATGTGCTGGGGGTGCCCTTAGGAAGCGTCCATGTGGTATCTTGCCAGGATACGGACGTGACGCCGTTTGGGACAGGCGCCTATGCGTCCAGGCAGACTTACACAGCAGGGTTTGCCATCCGGCAGACTGCCCTGCTTCTGCGGGAGAGGATATTGAAATATGCCCAGGAATTGACCCGCATGCCCAATTACAACCTGGATATTGTGGATGGGAATATTATTCGCATCACAGACGGGAGGGAGCTGATGACTTTAGGGGAACTGTCCACAGAGGCTCTCTACAGCGTCTCCAACAGCCAGCACCTGTCGGCGGAAAGCACGGCGCAGATTAAGTCGAATGCCTATTCCTTCGGGT